>CAZFUK010000013.1:0-22303 GCA_964522005.1 uncultured Anaerolineales bacterium
GCAATAGCGTCAAGAGTGCAACCCAACTTTAGAGACACACCTGACAGGTTTTGAAAACCTGTCAGGTCTCGGATACCCCATGATGACTGACTACATCCATGTTCAACTGGTCCCCGGCGGGCGCGCGGCGCCCCGACCCAGGCGGGTCGAGAGGTGCCAGATCTGCGGACGGGCGCGGGGGGGCGGCTATCCAGCCTGCCCCGAGTGCTACGCGGCGGCCGAGACCCTCTGGCGCGCCGACTGGGAGACGCTGCTCCAGGCGGAGGGAGTCGTCGCCGGGTCGGAGGACGAGCGGCGGCTGGCCGAGACTGTCCTGGCCGCGATGGACCAGCACCCGTGGACGGTGGTGGACTACGCCATGACGCTGGTGCGCTGTGCCTCATGCGGCGCTGAACTGGGCGGGGGTCCGAGCGACCGCTTTGAGTGCCAGTTGGCCTTTGGCAACGCGATTGCCTATGACATCCCGGCCGGCGAGCAGGGCGTGATGACGGGAAATGAACATGCCCTGCGCATTGGCCGCCACATTCTACGCGCGCCCCACCAGTATGGCGCCCACATCCTGACGGCGTGGCGGCTGACCTTCCCCCGCCTGCTCACCGGCTGGCTGCCGACGACGGAGGAGGCGCAGCGGGGGATGGCACTGGTGAAGGCGGGGAAGACAGAGGCGTTTGAGGCGGCCATGCGGCGCGTGGACGAGGCCATTAACAGGTCACCCCGGCCGTAAGATAAGGCGACCTCTTGCTCTTTAGCCCACAGCGTGTTATACTGCTATCTAAGTTAGATAAGTTAGATAGGAGAGATAGGAGAGGACAATGGCCGCTCATGTGAAATCCAGCGTCGCGCAGCAGAACTTTGGCGAGTTGATGGACCGCGCCATCGCCGGTGAAGACGTCGTCATCGAGCGCTATGGCAATCCCCGCGTCGTCGTTCTCTCAGCGGACCGGTACCAAAGCTTATTGGACGCCGAGCAAGAGTTGGCTCGAATGCGGCTGCGCTCGGCCGCCAGGGAAGCAGTCATCCAGGCCCCGAAACTTACGGAGCAAAGTATTGATGCCTTGCTGGAGGCCGGCGGCCAACTCGACCCGCTCGTCGTCAAAGGCGTCGTGTTCGGGGGAGGTGTCCAACTCTCTGAACGTGCTGTCGGGCGGGAAGGAGAATCGGTCCTGGTCGTCTTTCCAGAGGCTGGCCTGTATGATGAGGAGGCGTACCAGCAGGATTGGGATGCGTTGGAGCGACTCTTAGACGAATGCGCAGTGGACACCGGCATCACCGACCTGGCCGAAGAGCACGACCACTATCTCCACGGCACGCCCAAGCGATCGCCACGCGATGAGTAAGGTGTTCGTCGATTCGTCGGCCTGGATCGCTCTCTTAAACAAGCGGGACGCCTTGCATGCCGCCGCACGTCAGGCTCGATACCGCCTAAATCAGCAGGGCGCCCGACTCCTGACCACGGAATTTGTGCTACTCGAAGTAGCCAATGCGCTTTCAAGGCCCCCTCTCCGCCGCCAGGCGATTGCCGCGATCGAGAGCCTTCGCCTGTCCATCAATGTGACCATCCTCCCTATCAGCCAGGACCTGTTGCTAGATGGGTGGACGCTGTATAAGCAGCGGCTTGATAAGGAGTGGAGCCTGACGGACTGCATCAGTTTCGCGGTGATGACGCGGACTGCCACGCGAGAGGCTTTGACTGCTGACCACCACTTCGAGCAGGCGGGCTTCAAGAAGTTGCTATGATTCGTCTCAAACGTATCTATGAACCCGTCGAGGCGGACGACGGCCCCCGTTTCCTGGTCGAACGGCTGTGGCCGCGCGGCGTCAAGCGCGAAGACGCCCACCTCAGCGACTGGCTCAAGGACCTCGCCCCTAGCCCCGCGCTGCGCCAGTGGTTCGGCCACGACCCGGCCCGCTGGGACGAGTTCAGGGCGCGCTATGCCGCCGAGCTAGACGACTCGCGCCACGCCGAAACCCTCCAGCGCCTGGCCGACCTCGCCCGCCAGGAGACGGTCACCTTCGTCTACGCCGCCCGCGACACCGAGCACAACAGCGCCCGCCTCCTCAAAGACTTCATCGAGCACCGCTACTCCCTACCGTAGCACCCAGGGCTTCTCCTGACGTAACAGTTGGACAAACTCCTCGAGTCGGCCCTGGTTCTCCAGCCGGGTGAGCAGGCCTTGAGCGAAGCTGCCCTTCGTCCGCGTGTCGAACGTGTCCGCGTCCAGCCTCAGACGGAACGCCAGGTCATACAGGTCTTCCATGTTGGTATACTTCAACAGGCGCTGATAGAGGTCCGTCACGTCGGCCTGGGCGGTAGTGGGACCGCTCGGCGTGGACGTGGCCGGCGGGGTGGACGGGCGGCCCCCGGCCGGGCGGGCTCCCACCGGCAGCACCAACGGCGGGCCAGGCGCCACGAAGACGACCGGCGCGGACCAGGCGGGCGAGACCTGGTCGGCCACGCGCATCTCCAGCCGCGCCGCGCGCACCGCCGCCTCGATGTTGCCCGGCTGCTCGGCCTCCAGCAGGCTGTCAATCAACGCCCCCAACATCGTCTTCGCCGCTTCGGTATTCAAGTTGTAGCGCATCCCGATGCCGACGCGCACCCCTGAGCGGCTGTTGACCAGGGCCTGGGCCACGCCCTGGTTGCCCCGCGCCCAGGCCGGCGCGAGACGTTCCAGAGCGGCTTGACGGGGCCCTGCCACCGCCTCGAAGGCCGTCAGACAACTCGCCAGCACCACGACCGGCACGGGGTAGTTATGCAGCCACGTCGCCAGGGTGGCCGCCGTGACCGGATCGCTGTAGACGTAGCCGTGGGCGTCGGGGGGCTGTTCGAGTTGTAAGGCGGCCACAGGCGGCGACTTCGATTGGTCTACCTCACCATGCCCCAGGTAGACCAGCAGGTCGGGTCGACCCTCCTTAACACGCCGACGCACCGCCGCCCACGTCGCCGCCTCCAGTGCTCCCTCCTCGCGGCTGAGCCACTCCACCTGGACTCCCCCACCATCCCCCTGTTGACCGAGCGCGGCCCAGCGGTCCCGAATGGGCGCCGCGTCGGGAACATCGCCCAGGTCCTTGGGGTTGGAGCGCACCAGCAGGACGCGGAGCGGTCCGTGGCTGTCTAGGGGGCCGTCGGCGCCGCTCTCCGGCAACTGGTAGACCAACGAGGCGACCTTCGAATGTAGCAGCAGGGCGTCATTGCCCCACGGGAGCAGCTCAAAGGGCAACTCCCCCAGAGCGGGCCAGAGCTGTGGGTGAATCCCCAGCACGAGGCGCAGGCGAGTGGCCCCCGGCAGCCTGTTGAGGGTCGTGCGGAGAAGGACGCCTACGCCCCCGTCGAACAGCCAGCCGGCCAGCGCCTGCTGGAGAGCAGCCACCTCCTCGGCGCTCGCGTCGTCCTGGCGCAGCCGGTCCAGGACCCCCGCGTCTAGCTGGGGCAAGGGGCGGGCGGCGAAATCTTCACCTATCGGGTTGTCGGGGTCCGTGATTCTCAGCCGCACCCTGTCGCCGTCGGGCGCCATCTCGATCTTGAAGTCACTCACAGCGTTGGACGCCATCCGCCCCTCCTCCATCGAGCCGCTGTCGCCTGCCTGGTAGGTCTGGCGAGGATTATACCACAACTCCACGAGCGAACACAGAGTGGCGCTTGTGACCGAGAGTTAACCTCACCCCCTGGCTCGCGTCACGGGCCGAGTCGCGCTATAATAAGCCCCTCTCCCTTCGCCACCTCCGGAGGCGTTCGATGACCGAGGCTCTCCAGGCCCGCCTGGCCGCCGACGTTCGCCGCCGCGCCCAGGCCGTGCCCCAGGCCGTCGCGGACTGGCGCGCCCTGGCCCAGGCCAACCGCCAGGGCATGGGCATCCACCAGAGTCAGGTGGAGGCGGTCAACGTGTTGTTCGACGGCCTCCAGGCCCGCGTACAGACTGCGCTCGCCCACCTGGACCCCGCCGCGCCGGCCGAGACCTTCGCGCGGGGTCTGGCCGACGCCGAGTACGAACTCCGCGCCAGTAATAGCCTGCTCGCCATCTTCCGTCTCATCCTGGCCCAGCGCCAGGAGGCCGAAGCGGCGCGCGCCGTCCTCGATGCCGCCGACCTGGTGGCGGCCGACTGCTACCGCCCCTGGATTGTCAAGGCGCGCCAGTGGGGTGTCCTCACCGAGGACGAATACCGCGAGCCGCCGCTGACCTACCTCAACGCCCTGCGCTTCCCCGCCGCCTTCACCCGCGACCACGTCTTCGGCGCGTTCAAGCTGCCGCTGGAAGGGGTCCTCGACCAGAAGCTGCCCCTCTCGGTCATCGCCCTGCCGTTCGGCTATGCCCTGACCGTCTGGAACTTCTGCGCCCTGTACCACGAAGTCGGCCACCCGCTTGACCAGGACCTTGGCCTGCGCGCCGGTCTGGCCGCGCCGCTGCGGGACGCCCTGGCTTTACACGCCGGGGAGGGGACGCCGCCCCAGGCCGAGCGGCGGCGAGCCTGGGCGCTCTGGCTGGGCGAGACCGTGGCCGACGCGGTGGGCGTGCTCCAGGGGGGGAGCGCCTTCGCCTACGCCCTGGTCAACCTGCTGGTCAAGCCGGCCGCCGAGGTCACGCGCCTCAACGCGGCGGACGCCCATCCCGCCCCCTACGTCCGCCTGTTCCTGGTGGCCGCCTTGCTCAGGGCGACCGGCGTTCCCCCCCTGGTGCAGACGGCTCAGGCCCTCGAAGACCTGTGGCGCGCCCGCTACGGCCAGCCCGCTGAAGTGGCGGGCTATCTCCAGGACTGCCCCCTCGTCGCCCAGACCGTGCTAGATACCCCCCTCCCGGCGCTGCGGGGCCACTGCCTGCGCGACTTCGCCGCCACTCTCGCCCAGGACGAGGCGCAGGTGGCGGCGCTGGCCCAATTCCTGGCCTTCGACATCGCCCGCCCCAACCCCGCGACTACCCCCTACCGGCTGGTTCCCGCCGCCGCGCTCCAGGCCACGCGTCTGCTAGACGGCGACCCAGGCGCACTGGAGGCGGTCCAGGAGCGGACGCTGGCCTTTGTCGCGGCCAAGGACCGCCCGACCTACCTCGCCCGCCCCGCCCTCTCGCCCGCCCGCGCCGCCTACCTGGCGCGTCTGGTGGCCCAGGCCGACTGGGGCGGCGACGAGGCCGTCTAACTCGACCAGGAGCCGCCCATGCCCGACGACCCGCGTTCCCCCTACGACCTGGACAAGGTTATCCCACCCACGCCCACCCCCCAGCCCGACTCGATTGTCGGCGGCGAGGAGACGCGCGACTTCCCCGACTGCGCCGCCGTCGGCAACGATCAGGGCTTCTTTTGCAGCGGGACGCTCATCGCGCCGAACGTCGTCGTATCCGCCGGCCACTGCGCCACGGCGGCCGACCTGGGCCAGCCGACGCGGGTGTTCCTGCGGGGCTACGATGTGGCGCGCCTCGACACAGGCGAGACGCTGGAGGTCAAGCGGGTGGTCACCCACCCGCGCGCCGACCTGCTCCTGCTCGTCCTGGCCCAACCTTCGACCGCCCCGCCGCGCCGTATCGCCCATGGAGACGCCGTCGCCGCGACGGAGGCGACGCTGGTCGGGTTTGGGGCGGTGGACGTCAACGGCCGCCGGGGCTACGGGGTCAAGCGCCGGGTGGATGGCGTCCCCATCGCCAGCCTCCAGTGCGAGGCGGACGAGAGCCGCATCCGCTATGGCTGCTTCCCGTGGGAGATGGTGGCGGGGCACCGGGGGCTGAGCCGCGACACGTGCCAGGGCGACAGCGGCGGCCCGCTCTACATCCAGGGGCCGACCGGGGAGTACAGGCTCTTGGGGGTGACCTCGCGTGGCGTGCGGGGGGGCCGCCGACCGTGCGGCGACGGCGGCATCTATGTGCGGGTAGACCAGTTCATCGCCTGGATTGAGGACAAAACGGGGGTCAAGCTGGCCCTGCCGGCGGAGGGGCGCTAGACGGCTTCGACCCGGTCCGCCCGGCGGTTCTGCACAGTCGCGGGGTCAGACGCGGGGGCGGTGGGCTGTTGGAGCAGGCGGAGCAGGGTGTAGAGCGCCCAGACCGCGTGGGCCAGCGAGAACAGGGCGACCACCGGCTCGATGGGCAGCGCGCCGGTGATCAGGTCGTTGGCGCGGCCCTGGACCTGGAGCAGGCGGTCGTAGGGCTGGACGGCGAGGGCCTGCTGGATGGCGCTGATGAGCGGCTGGGGCGGGGCCGGGTCGCGCAGGAACTGGGGCAGGACGACGGGCCTCCCCACCAGGTAGGTCGCCAGGTGGGCGTAGAACTGCACCGCCACCATGCTCAGCCAGCCGACCAGCAGCCAGCGCCGCCCGACCACCAGCGGGATGAGCAGCACAAGGGCGGTGTAGGTGTGGTTGATGTGGGCGCGGGTGCCGATCTGCGCGACGGCCAGACTGGCGTAGGCCAGGACGAGCAGCAGCACACCGTCCGATGTGAGCTGCGCCGCGTCCAGCGGTCCGAAGACGCGGCCCAGGAGACCCTGGAGCGCGGCGCGCAGACCGACAAGCCACTGGACGGGGCGGGGTTGGCGGTCTGCGCGGTAGAGGGGGAGCGGCACACGCGGGGGCAGCGGCACGCGCAGACAGAGCAGGAGCAGGAAGGCCAGGGTGGCGAGGGCGGCCGCCAGGTGCAGGGGGGTGTCCAGCCAGGCGGGCAGCCGCAACTCGTAGGTGGGGCCACCCTGGCCCAGGCGGCGCTGGAGCAGCCAGGCGACGGTGCGCCAGCCGCCGACGCAGCCGTTGCAGAGGTTGGGCATGACGCCCACCGCGCTGAGGTAGTTGTCCGCCAGGGCGGTAACTTTGCCGCCGAGCAGGACAATCCAGGCCGTGCCCGCCGCCACCACGCTCGCCACGCCCCCTACGTACCACAGCAGCGCCGACTGCCCGTAGCCGAGCAGTTGCACGCCCAGGTAGAGGCCGACAGGCACGACGAAGTAGGCCAGGCCCTGGGGCTTGAACATGGCGCTGCTCATCAGGCACAGCCCGACGAGCCACCAGGCGGCGCGCTCGTCGCGGACGCGGCGCAGGGCGAGGACGGCCAGCAGCCCCAGCCAGACGTGCGGCCCTTCCCAGAAGCCCTGCCACGCGCCGTGCAGGATGAACCAGGGGTTGAGCCAGTACAGGCCCCAGGCCGCCCAGCGCCAGCGCGGGGGCAGGAGTTGATAGAGCGCGAGGGCCACCAGGGCCTCGAAGACGATTTCGCCCAGCTTGTAGGGCGCCCACCAGAAGCGCGGCGCCTGCTCGGCCAGGCTGAAGAACAGCCCATACAGCGCGTAGGAGAACAGGCCGTAGTTGATCTTGAAGGCGGCGGCCAGACCGTAGGCGTGGACCTCCGCGCCCCAGACGAACATAATCTCGTCCAGGTCGAGCATGCCGTTGAACAGCAGCCCCGGCAGGCGCAGGGCCAGCCCCAGGGCGAACAGGCCGACGCCCCAGCCCAGGCCGGACAGACGCCGTGGATAGTCTCTCACCCGTGTCACCCTAAGACCACTCCATCACCGTTCCCGGCTCGCGCCGCCGATTGCGGAAGCCGCCGCGCGCCAGGCGCGGCCCCTGGCCGGCCCACGTCCGCAACCGAAAGCGCGTGATGAGGCCGATCATCTGGAGGCCCAGGCCGAACGCCTTCCAGCGGTCACCCGTGACCATGCTCTCCCCGACCCGTGGCTTGTAGTTGAGCGGAATCTCAATCACGTTGGCCCCGCTCCAGATGCACAGCATCATCATCTCCGGCCCAAAGTGCGAGCCGCCGATGGTGAAATACGGCTGCACGCGCGTCAGGACCTCGCGGCTGACCAGGCGCATGGTGCAGCCCACGTCGGTGAGCGTGGTCGTGTTGAACAGGAACTCCATGTACTTGGCGACGGCCCAGGTGCCCCACTTCATAAACCAGCCCATGTTCGCGCCCGTCCAGATGAGTTCGGTGTTGGTGCGGCTGCCCAGCACGACGTCAAAGTCTCCGCTGTAGGCCAGCAGCTTGACCACATCGGCCGGCTCAAACGAGCCGTCTGGCTCCGACAGCACCACCAGGTCGCCGCGCGCCTCGGCAAGCGCCCGACGGCACGACCAGCCGTAGCCCTGGCGCGTCTCGAACACCTCGCGCGCGCCGCTGCCCGCGATCGCCGCCGACGTTCCCTCGGCGGCGTTGTTGTTGCAGACGACGACCTCGTCCACCACCCCCGTGGCGAAGAAGCCCTCGATGCAGGCGCGGATGGACGCCTTCTCGTTGTAGGTGGGCAAGACGACGGAGACGGTTTTGCCGTTCCACATGGGCGTTCCCCCCTTTAGCCCGCCGGCTGCGCGACGAGCAGCATCTGCTTGGCGAACGGGCGAATGGGCAGCTTCAGGTACAGGCGGACGAGCGCGGGCGACTTGGGCAGCCGCGTCTTGAGTGAGAACGGCAGAAAGCGGGCTTCGACGCGGCGCAGCCGAAAGCCGCTCGCCGTCAGTAAGTCGGCCAGGCTGACGTGGGTAAAGACCTGGCGATGGGTATAGTCGTCAAAGTACTCGCGGTAGCAGTAGCGGAAGTTGGGCTGGAGCAGAATCAGGTGGCCGGACGGCTTGAGGACGCGGCGCGCCTCGGCCAGCGCGCGGGCCAGCGCCTCGCGGTTCAGGTGTTCCAGCAAGTTGCTGGCGAAGACGGTGTCCAGGTAGCCTGAGGCGAAGCGGCTCAGGTCCTCGCAACTGCCGACGTGGGCCTGGACGCCGGGCGCCGCGTAGCGCGTGACGCCCGGAAACAGGTCGAGGGCGTGCCGCTCGGCGGCCCGCACCTGGTTGATAAACGAGCAGTAGCCCGCGCCCAGGTCGAGCACGCGCCCCGTGGGCGGGATGTAGGGCTGGAGGTACTCGCACACGGGCCGCCAGAGGGCGTCGCGCTGCGGGTCCTCGGTAAAGCGGGACTGGAAGTAGTCCTGGGCCGACGTGGCATCCTTGAGCATCGCCTGGTCCTGGGGAAGAGACCCCACCCCCAGCCCCTCCCCCAGAGGGGGAGGGGAGTGGGGAGGGGTGATGGTCCCAGGAGTATACAGGAGCGGCGGCGGCGCGGTCAAGAATAGAGCGATAGGGGGGCCGCCTAATCTTCACGCCTCTTTTATGACTCTTAGGTATTTTGGCCTAATGGCGGGGCCGTCTCATCCGTTGTGACTCTCGCATGACTACTGGGTCACTCATCTGTCACAAGGAGGTCCAGCATGAGACGCGCTCTGCTCTACATGGCTCTGATTCCGCCGTTACTCGTCGCCTTCGTCTGGTTGGTCTGGAGCAGCCAGATTACGCCGTCGGACGCCGCCCCGCTGAACGCCGACTGTGTCTATGTCGTCAAGCGCGGCGACACGCTGAGCGGCATCGCCCAACGCTACAACACCACCGTGGCGGCCCTCGTCGAGGCCAACAACATCGCCAACCCCAACCTCATCCATGTCGGCAACCGCTTCGTCATTCCGGGCTGCGGCGCCGGCCAGGCGCAACCCGCGCCGTCGGCTCCCCGTCCCGCCGCGTCGCCGACCGCCCCGTCCCCGTCGTCCTCCGGCACGCTGGTGGAGGCTCTCAGCCGGGCGCCCACGGCCCCTGCCACGCTCGACGTGACCGCCGAGCACGCGGCCAAGGCCGCCACGGTCCAGATTCTCGTCGCCACGCCCTTGTCGCTCAATGTGGGCACAGGCACCGTTGTAGGGACGGATGGCCGCACCGTCCTGACCGCCTTCCACCTGGTCGGTGACACGGCCAGCGGCACCGCCTACCCCGCCCTGGAGATTCGCGTAGGCCCCTATAAAGGCTACTCCCTCCACGCGCGGCTGGTCGCCTCGGACCCGGAGAACGACCTGGCCGTCCTGGAGGTGGAACAACGCCCCGACTTCACCGGCTTCGCCTTCCTGCCGCTGGCCGACTCCGACGCCGTGCGGCTGGGTGAACCGATTTACCTGCTGAGCTACCCGGTGCGGCCCGAAGGCGGCGTCGGCATTTCGCGCGGCCACCTGCTCGCCATCGTCTCCGACCTCAAGACGCGGCAGCGCGAGGGCTTCATCACCAACGCCTCGGCCTCGCCCGGTTCGAGCGGCGGTGTCGCCGTCAACGCCCAGGGCGAAGTCCTCGGCATCATCACGCGCGGCTTCTTCCCGAACCAGGACATGAACAACCCCGACCTGCCGCCCATCTCCAGCCTGACCGGCCTCGTTCCCATCAACCAGGCGCGGCCCACCCTCGACAAGGCCGCCAACCGCTAGCTTGTCTGACACAGTCGCAAGCGCCCCCTCTTACCGAGGTGTAAGAGGGGGCACTTGTTCCGAAGTGGTTTTCGCGGTCAGGCCGCTGTCAACTGACCTACGAATGGTTGGCGAGCAACGGCTTCTGGCTACGTTTGGCGGCATACGTGTCACTATCCTCGATTGGGACAATCGTTACATCCAGGCTGGCGCCAAGAGCCTCTACATATTTACGTACCATACTTAGACTGTGGCCTGTGTAAGCGGGGTCTTCAAGGCGGGCAATCGCCTGTTGTTGAGTGCTCAGCATCTCTGCCACCTGTTTCTGGGTCAACCCACGCGCTTTCCGAAGTGCTGCGAGTTGCAAGGCGATATCCCAGGATTGGTCAGCCAACTCGAAGCGGGCACGGAACTCTGGGTCTTGGAGTTTACGCTCAAGGTAACGGTCGAAGTTAGTCTTCTCATCCTGCATAGTCACCCTCCAATAGCCTTAGCGGCTAAGGTATTCAACCATCCGTTGGTAGGCCACGTCCAACTCAGCCTGGGGCGTTTTCTGTGACTTTTTTACAAAACAATGCACCACAATAATTTGTTGTCCGGCGCGAAAGAACCAAGCCGCACGCGCAATATCCTTGTGGCCCACACGTAACTCAAATAAGCCACCTCCTAGCGGCTGGCACAATGGAGGACGATGATAATCTCGATGTCTTAACTTGTTGAGACCTGCGACCAGCAGGTCATGCACTATAGGTGCGCGCCGTTCTATGCTTGTCAATTCCTCCTCCACCACCGGACGGCCATTAGACGTTTCATATAGCTCGATGGTGAATTCCATAAGTGTCTCCTGCAACCAGCGAATTATACAACAAAATCGTGATATTATCAACCACAAGTAGTAAGCAGGCAGACGAGTCAGACGCTGGGGTTGCCGCTCCAAAAGGAGGTCGGGGGCGTCAGATTACAGTGGTGATTCGCGGGTACGGCCCGGCCCCTGGAGGGCGGGCAGGAGAATACGCGGGTGCAGCAGGGCCGAGGCAGGCTGCTGGAGGTGGAGGACTTCCGCGACGGTGAGCGCGACGCGCGGGTCCACCGTCGCCCGCAGAAAGACGCGGTCGAGGTAGCGGTACATGAGGCGGTCAACGGGACCGGGCCGCGCCCCTTCAGTGGCCGGGCTGCGTAGGTCGGCGCCTGTCGCCAGCCGCCAGACGTCGGCGTTGCGGGCGGCCAGCCGCTTCTGGAACCGCCCTCCCCAGGCGCCCGTCGGACCGTCCGCCCCTAACTCGCGCAGGGCGGCGTCTAATTCCAACGCGCCCATCGCGGCGGCCGACATTCCCTGACCGTAGACGGGATTGAAGGCGCAGGCCGCATCCCCCACGACCACGAAGCCGCCCGGCCACTGGGGCAGCCGCTCGTAGTGGCGCAGCCGATTCTCGGTGGCGCGGTAGCCAACGATGGGTGTCAGCCGCCGCGCGTTCTGAATCGCCTCGTAGAAGAGGGGCGTGCGCAGGCTTCGCGCGAACGCCATAAAATCTGCCTCGTCGGTGGGCGGGTAGTCGCGGCCCATGCCAATGAGCGTGACAATCCAGCGCCCGCCCTCCACCGGCCAGATGACCCCACCCCGCATGTCACGCGGCGGGGCCGGTTGGACATACAGCCCCTTCCAGGGAGCCTCGAAGGAGGCCGACCGTTCAAAGGCCGCCGTCGAGTAGCCGAGGAAGCCATTGACCACCGTCTCGGCGACGGCGGGATAGCCCAGGTCCTGGAGCCACTGAGGCGAGCGTGAACCTCGCCCGCCCGCGTCCACCACCAGGTCGGCGGCCATCTCCTCCACCGCCCCCTGGCCCTCGGCCTGCCCGCGCTGCCGGACCCGCACGCCAGCCACGTCGCGCCCGTTGCCGGCTCGCAGCCCGACCACGTCGTGGCCTTCGACCAGGCGGACGCGCGGGTGCGCGGCGACATGGGCGCGGATGCGCGACTCAAGGAGGGGTCGCGTCAAGGCGGGGACGATGATCGAGCCAGGAAAGAGGAGGCCCCAGCCCATGGGCGACAGGTTGAGCAGGTCGGCGGTGAAGTTCATCTGGACGGCCCCGGCCGCCATCAGTTCGTCCGTCAGACCGGGGAACAGCCGCTCCAGGATGTCCCGCCCCCGCGCCAGTAGGACATGGATGTGCGCGCCCTGCGGGACGCCCTTGCGCACGCCGTCGCCCGCCGGGAAACGGTCGCGCTCGACGAGCGTGACGCGCTCGAAGTGGTCCGCCACGACTCGCGCCGCGAGCAAGCCCGCCACGCTGCCGCCGATGACAACGGCGTGTTCGCCCCGAGTCACTGGGGAACTCATACGGGTCATACTTCCTCCTCGCTCAGATAGGACCTCGGCCGCGCCTTCAACACAGCACTACTCGCTCACCCCACCTCCCGTAGCATTCCGCCGATTATAGTCAACTAGCCGGCAGTTCCGGTACATAGGGCGCTTTATCGTCAATGTTGCCCACAAATTGTGGCAAGCGGCTGTGCCCCAGCATCTGCCGGATCGCCATGTTCTCACCTGTATGATACCAGTAGTGGTAGATCACCCGCTGGAGCAGGGAGCCGAACGTGCGCTGTGCAGGCGCGCCATCTTTTTTCAGGAAAAACTGTTGCAGTTTCCAACTGTCTAGCGTGTCGAGCCACGGGTCGCAGGCAGTCGTGATTTCGGTCCACGCCGCTAGCATGTCGGAGAGTGGGGGTGTGCTGGCAGGGGCGCCGTAGGCGAACCTTTTCTCGATGTCGGGCCGTAACTTTCGCTCTTGCCCATATACCAGGAAGTACTGCTGTTCCTGCCACGCCAGATGGCCGACATTCCAACTGATACAGTTCATGGGCTGAAAACGTCGGCCCGCTTCTTCGTCCGTTAGACCGCCAAGGGCACGCTTGAATTCGCCACGGGTAAAGCGTAGCTGCCTGACGAGAGGGTGAATGATGGTCATAGAGAGGCTCCGAGTGGTCGGCTTAGCGTTGGTCGCGGACGGGGCCGGCCTGGACGCGGGCGTAGAGGTCGGCCCACTCGGGCGTGCCGTCGTCGGGGTGGACCTCCATGCGCACGCCGCGCTCCTGGGCGGGCTGGTTGCCCATCAGGAAGTCGTCCCAGCACTGGGGGCGCATGTTGGCGTAGTGCATCGTCCGGCCGCCAGGCCAGACAACCGACAGCAGCAGGCGCGGGGCCGGGTGGGCGTAGGGCGGGGCCATGCGATAGCGTGTCAGGGCCGCCTCGTCTATCTCGATGCCGAGGCCAGGCCCCTGCGGGACGCGAACGTAGCCGCCCTGGACCGTCAGCGGTTCGGCCAGCAGGTCGTCGGCGTAGTTGTTGAGGCAGTTGACGCTGGGCCACTGGGCGAAGGGCAGGACGGCGCCCAGGTGGGCCGACAGGGCCGTGGTCAGCCCGGTGCCGACCATCTGGAGCCAGAACGGCTTCTCGAACGCGGCGGCCAGCGTGCCCTGGCGCAGGATGCTCGCCACGCCGCCGCTGACGACAAACCCGTCGCACACCTCGTCGCGCACCACGGTGGGGAAGGGCGGCTCGCCAAAGTGGAGGGCGATGGGCCGCGTCGTCTTCTGGCGCAGCAGGCGCTGGCCCTCCACGTCGCGCTGCATGATGGGCGACTCGTAGATCGCCACGCGGGGGTAGCGGTCGAGTTCGGCTAGCACGGGCGCGGCGTTGCCCAGGTTAATGAGCATCTGGTTCCAGTCCAGGTCGAGGCGGAAATGGGGCGGCGTGACGGCGCTGATGCCCTCCACCTGCTCATAGACATCCCACCACGGGCGAATCTTGATCTTGTACGATGTGTAGCCCTGGGCCACGGCCTCGCGCGCCTCGGCCGCGTTGGCCTCGGGCGGCATGTCAATGTTCCACCACGAGATAGGGCACCACTCCCGCACGCGGGGCAGGTTGAACAGGCGGTAGACGGGCACGCCGAGCGCCTTGCCCACCAGGTCGTAGAGGGCCATCTGCAAGCCGGCGCCGAGCGTGTCGTCGCCCAGGCACTTGGCGGGGTTGCGCCCGCGCACCCACTCCACCGCCGCGTCGGGCGTGCGGCCCCAGGTGTAGTGCAGGATGGTCTCGCCATAGCCGACGAGGTCGGGCACATCGGTCGTCACCCGAATCACCTCGGAGATGCGCCACTGCCAGACCTCGCGGGCGTTCCACTCCTGACAGCGCGGGGTAAAGGGCACGTCCACGACGATGCGTTCCACGTCCACAATGCGGGGGTAGGCGGGCATGGTGAGCCTCTCAAAACAGGGCTGGGGTTAGGCGCGGCGGGGAGAGGATAGCAGAAGGGCGGGGGAAGGTCAAGACGGCTGTGGCAGATGCCCATCGCGGGCGGCCGCGAGGGGAAACGCGGGCACGGCGGCGGTCTCGGGCGAGACCACCGCTGCTGGAGAAGGCCGCAGGGGCAGCAGCACCGTAAACTCCGCGCCGCGCCCCTCGCCGTCGCTGTGGGCCTGGACGGCACCGCCGTGCAACTCCACCAGGTGGCGCACGATGGACAGCCCCAGCCCCAGACCGCCGTACTGGCGGGTAGACGAGCCGTCGCCCTGGCGGAACCGCTCGAACAGGTGGGGCAGGAAGTCGGCCCGAATGCCGATGCCGGTGTCGCGGACGACGATGGCGGCGTGCCCATCCAGCCGCGCCAGCCGCGCCTGGACCTCGCCCCCACGGGGCGTGAACTTGATGGCATTGGACACCAGGTTCCAGACCACTTGCTGGAGCCGGTCCGGGTCGCCCCACACCTGCCCCACCTCCGTGTCGCGCACGACGGCCAGGTGAACGCCCTTGGCATCGGCGGCGGGCCGCACCGTGTCCACCGCTGCCTGGATGACCGGGCCGAGGTCCACGGTCCCCACGTTCAGCCGCAATTTGCCCGCCATGATGCGCGAGACGTCCAGCAGATCGTCCACGATCTGCGCCTGTGCCTGCGCGCTCCTCAGAATCATCTGCGTCGCGTGGGCGGCGGGCGGGTTGTCACCGATGCGCTTGGTAAGCAGATGGGCGTAGCCGAAGATGGCCGTCAGCGGCGTCTTCAACTCGTGGGAGACGGTGGCGATGAACTCGTCCTTAAGCCGGCTGGCCGCCTCGGCCTCGGCCCGCGCCTGCCGCTCGCTCTCCAACAGCCGCGCCAGTTCCTCCTCAGCCAGCTTGCGCTCGATGGCGAGCGACGCCGTGCGCGTCACGAGTTGGATCAGTTGCCAGTCGGCGGCCTGGGGCGCGCGCGGCGTTCGGTAGTAGATGGCGAAGGTGCCCAGGACGCGGCCATCGGCGGCAAAGATGGGGGTGGACCAGCAGGCGCGCAAGCCGTGTGCCAGCGCCAGGGCGCGGAAGTCAGCCCACAGCGGGTCGCCGGCGATGTCGGTCACCACGACGGGCTGCTTGCGGAAGGCGGCTGTGCCGCACGAGCCGACGTTCGGCCCGATGGCGACGCCGTCAATGGCCTCGTTGTAGGCGGCGGGCAGGCTGGGCGCGGCGCCGTGGCGCAGGTGGCGGCCGTCCGGATCCAACAGCAGGATGGAGGCGAGCATGCCCTCGACCGATTGGCCCTCCGCGACCCGCACCAGTTTGTCCAGCACGGCGGGCAGGGGAGCGTCCTGGGTAATCAGTTCCAGGACTTCCTTCTGCCCTTCGAGCAAGGCCTGGGCGCGGCGGCGCTCCGTCACCTCGCGGGCCAGCTCCCCGAGTTTCTGGTTGAGCAGGGTAAAGTGGAGGCCGCTGGTGAGGTCGGGCGGGGTAAGCCTGAGGAGAATGACGGCCGGCTCCCCCTCGCGCGCCGGCGCCAGCACGCCCCCCTGAACCCGCAGCCTGACCGGCGCCCGCTCAGCCGTTTGGAGCGTGAGCGCGCCGGGCAGGGGCTGACCGCTGCGGGCGCAGGCGCGCAGGTAGGCC
This sequence comes from uncultured Anaerolineales bacterium, assembly GCA_964522005.1. Taxonomy (GTDB): domain Bacteria; phylum Chloroflexota; class Anaerolineae; order Epilineales; family JAHCIE01; genus JAHCIE01. Next base: position 16,100 of record CAZFUK010000013.1, read on the forward strand.
GCCAGCGCGTCGGAGGCGCCGCCGGCCAGGTCGGCCAGCGCCTGGTCGCGCCAGCCCAGCCCATACCCGCTGAGCCATTTCTCGCCGGCTGGGTTCGCCAGTAGAATTCGGCCATCCTCGGCGACGAGCAGGACCGGGTCGGGCAAGAGCCGCGCCAGTTGGAGCGCGTCCGGTGAGATCATAGCGGGGTCAGTCCCTGGAAGTACTCGCGGCCGGCCGAGGCCTCGGCCTCAGCCGTCGGCTTGAGATAGACCACGACGCGGCAGCCCGGCGCGTAGTCGGCGATGGTCGCCTGGAGTTCGACCTTGGCGTAGCCCAGGTTGTTGGCGGCGATGGCGCCGAAGACGTTGGAGGTCATCATGCACATGGCCGGGCGGCCCAGCACCTTGTCGCCAAAGGGACAGGCGCCATTACCCAACACAATGCGGTCCTCGCTCTCTTCAATGACGTAGAAGCTGCCCTGGATGCGCCGCTTCAGGTCCACCAGCACCTGGGCCACCTGTGGCCGTGTTAGCCACGTCACGCCCAGGGCGGCGCGGTAATGGTGGTCCATGTGCTCGCCCATACGCTGGCCCACGACGCTGATAAAACCAGACGCCTCGTCCAGTCCGATAACATCTTGTAGGGTACCGGATAGCTCTCGAATCAGCGTGCGCAAAAAGAGGTCGCGTTCCAGGGGGATGTCGAGTTGGGCGACGGACGGCTCGGGGAGTTGAACATCTGGCATGGTGTCACCTCATCCCAGGGCTAACAGGGCCGCAGGCCTTTAATCGGGTTGTACAACTGGCAGGTATCAGGTTCACGATTTGGGTGAAACGGTACATGGGGAACCTCAGTAGCCTAGCAACTTATATGCCATAGGAGAACGCATGGCCGACCGCGAAGACGACCAGCCGCCCATGATGCAGGACTGGTATACCCACTACTACCAGGTGGTTCTCGCCAGCCGCGCTAACGCCCTCTACTGCGAGCGGCTGAGCGGGCGCAACCTGTGCCAGCACGACTTTACCGAGATGGCCGACCTGGACCGCCTGATTCAGGTGACGGGCATGAACGAGCGCCACCACGCCCTCGACCTCGGCTGCGGCAACGGCTTCATCACCGAGTACCTCTCCGACCAGAGCGGCGCGCGCTTCACTGGCCTTGACCTGGTCCCCGAGGCCATCCGCCAGGCCCAGGAGCGCACGCGCGCCAAGCGCGACCGCCTGCGCTTCCAGGTGGGCGACATGGCGCGGCTCGACTTCCCACCCGCCAGCTTCGACATCCTGGTCGCCGTGGACAGCCTCTACTTTACGGAACTGGGCCAGACCGTCGGCGCGATGAAGGGCGTCCTTGCTCCCGGCGGCCAGATGGCCCTGTTCTACGCCCACGGCTGGGTCCCCTGGGAGCCGCTGGACACCTTCCCCCGCGACAGCACCCTCCCCGACCGCACCCCCCTCGCCCTGGCCCTCCAGGCTCATGGCCTCGCCTACCAGACCTGGGACTACACCTCGGCCGACTACGCCCATGCCCAGCGCAAGCAGCGCATCGCCGAGGAACTGCGCGACGCCTTTGCCGCGGAGGGCAACCTGTTCCTCTACGAGAACCACCACGGCGAAGCGGTCGGGGTGCAGCGCGCCATCGAAGCGGGCGCCCACGCCCGCTACCTCTACCACGTCACGAATTTGTCCAATTCTTGAACAAACTCTCTAAAACCCTTGACAAACCCTATGCGCCGTGCTATAATACCTATCAAAAGTTAGGTAGGTCTAGAGCATGAGGGACTCATGACAGACGTCACCAGTGAGGCGCGCGAGCGTGTCCTCGACGCGGCCGAGCGGCTGTTCACCGAGCGCGGCTATACATCGGTCACGCTGCGCGACATCGCCGCCGAACTGAGCATGCGCCAGGCGTCGCTGTACTACCACGCGCCAGGCGGTAAGGAAGAGCTGTTCGTCACGGTCACCGAGCGTGGGCTGGCCCGCCACCGCGCCGGGCTGGAGGAGGCCATCGCCGCTGCCCCCGCCGACCTGCGGGCGCAACTCCGCGCGGCGGCCGGCTGGCTCCTGTCCCAGCCGCCCATGGACTGGGGCCGCATGATGCGCTCGGACATGCCGGCCATTGGCGAGGCGCACGCCCACCGGCTGACTCAGGCGGCGGACGCGGCGGTAATGCAGCCCCTCGCTCACCTCTTCCAGACCGCGCTCCAGGCGCACGGCGGCCCGGTCAACCCCGCCTACCTGCTGGCCGGTATGTTCGTCGCCAGTGTCGGCGCGATCCACGATGTCCAGCCGCTGACCCAGGCGCCCCACCAGGCCCTGGCGAACAAGATGATTGACGTGTTATTGGATGGTATCCTACCCCGCGAATGAGAGGCAGTCTATGGCGCAGAAACTTGGCTTACCCGTCTATCTAACCCTCAAGGAAATTTGGCGCAACAAGCTCCGCTTCGGCCTGGTCGTCGGCGTCGTCGCCCTGCTGACTATCCTGGTCCTCTTCACCGCCGCCCTGGCCGAGGGCCTGGGGTCGGGCAACCGCGAGTACCTGGAGAAGCTGGACGCCGACCTGATTGTCTACCAGGACACGGCCCAGCTTCAAACTTCGTCCAGCCGCATTGACCAGGCGACCATTCGCAGCCTGCGCCGCGTCGAGGGCGTCAAGCAGGTCGGCCCGGTCGCGTTTAGCAGCGCCTCGGTCGTCCGCGCCAGCGGGACGGGCACGCTCGACATCTCGCTGGTCGGCGTGGTGGCCGGGCTGCCGGGCGAGCCGCCCATTGTGCAGGGGCGGGGCCTGGGCCGCTCGGACGCGCCGGAAGCGGTCATTGACCGCCGCGTGGCCGACCAGGCCGGCCTTAAAGTGGGCGACACGATGACGCTCAAGTCGGTGCAGGGGACGGACGAGAAGGAGTACCAGGTCAGCATCATCGGGCTATCCGACGGCCGCGCCGTGTTCCTGCGCCCCTCGGTCTTCCTGCCCCACCGCACCTGGGACAAGCTGCGCGCCAAGGCGGTGATCAACGACGAGCCGGGCGAGGTCATCTTCAACGTCGTCGCCGTCCAACTGGACGACCCGTCGCAGCAGGCGGTCATGGCGCAGCGCCTGGCGGCGCAGGTGCGCAACATCGTCGCTGTGGACCGCGTGACCGCCTACAAAGCCACGCCCGGCTACGCCGCCCAGCAGAACACGCTCAACACCCAGCAAATCTTCTCGCTGCTCATCGGCGCGCTCGTCGTCGGCGGCTTCTTCCAGATTCAGATGCTCCAGCGCGTCAACCAGATTGGCATGCTCAAGGCCATCGGCGCGTCCAACTTCACCATCGGCGTGGCCTTCATCCTCCAGATCATCCTGGTCACGGTACTGGGGGTGGCTGTCGGCGGGGCGGGCGTCGCCGCGCTGGCCCTGGGCCTGCCCAGCGCCATCCCCATCGCCTTTAACCCCCTGGGCATCATGGCGGCGGTGGTCGCGCTGGTGCTGATTGGGCCGCTGGGCGGAATTGTGGCGGTGCGCTCGCTACTCAAGATTGAGCCGTTGACGGCTCTGCGATTGTCGTAAGGGGGACGCGATGAAGGCGCTTGAAACACAGGTGGTGACGAAGGTCTACGGCCAGGGGGCGCAGACGGTGACGGCGGTGGACGCGGTGACGATGGCGGTGGAGCGGGGGGAGTTTATCGCCCTGGTTGGGCCGAGCGGGTCGGGCAAGACGACGCTGCTGGCGATGCTGGCCGGGCTGCTCAAGCCGTCGAGCGGACAAATCACGATCGCCGGCTACGACCTGACCAAGATGAACGACGGCCAGCGGACGCGCTTCCGCCGTGACTACGTCGGTTTTACCTTCCAGGCCAACAACCTGGTGCCCTACCTGACGGTGCGGGAGAACGTCGAGCTGATGCTGCGGCTGGGCGGCAAGGCCGACCGGGCCGGCATCCAGCGGGCGATGGACCTGCTGGCGCGGCTCGGCCTGGGCGACCGCCTCAACAGCCTGCCGTCCCAGTTATCGGGCGGCCAGCAGCAGCGCGTCGCCATCGCGCGCTCGCTCATCCACAACCCGGCCCTCGTGCTGGCCGACGAGCCGACGGCCAGCCTGGACACCGAGCGGGCCTTCCAGGTCGTCCAGACCTTCGCAGAACTGGTCCACGAGGAGGGCCACGCCGGCATCATGGTCACCCACGACCTGCGCATGTGCCGCTACGTGGACCGCGTGGTCCAGATGGCCGACGGCCACGTGGAGCGGGTGATGACGGACAAGGCGGAGATTGAGGCGATGGCGCTGGGCGGCGGGGAGGGCAAACCGGCTCCCGCGCCCGTGGCCGGCAGCACGCGGCTGGACCAGTTGGTTGCGGCGGCGCGGTAGACAAGGAGTAATCTATGGCGGTCAAAGAGATGCAGGCGGCGCTTATCTCACTCCCGGCGCGGGTACTGAGCCGCCCCTTCATGCGGCCCGTCGTGCGCGCCTTCACCGACCTCCACGTCCGGCTGTACCGGCTGACGGGGGGCAAGGCGCAGGTTCCCCAGTTCCCGACCCTGCTGCTCACGACGCGGGGCCGCAAGACAGGCAAGGCGCGCACCATCCCGCTCGTGTACGTGATGGATGGCGACCGCTTCATCATCGCCGCCGCCTATGCCGGCAGCGACCGCGATCCGGTCTGGTGGCTCAACCTCAAGCACACGGATGAGGGAGTCGTCCAGGTCATGCGGCGCCAGGTCAGGGTGCGGCCGGCCGTGGCGCGGCCCCAGGAGCGGGAGGAATTCTGGCGGCGGCTGGTGGCGATGTACCCCAGTTTCACCGAGTACCAATCGCGCACCCCGCGCCAGATACCCATCATCGTGCTGACGCCGATCGAGACCCAATAACGCTAGGCTACCACCTCGCCCACAATCTGGCTGTCGGGCGCGATGACCGCGTTGCGCAAGACGACGGCGTCCTTGATGATGACGTTGTCGCCGATGTGGCAGTCGCGCTCGATGTAGACGCGCGGCCCAATGACACAGCCGCGCCCAATCTCGACGCCTTCCTCGATGCGGAGCGGGGTAATCAGGTGGGTGTTCTGGCCGACGGCCCTCGGCGCTAACTGGGGCTGGTCGCCGCCGTGGAGCAGGTAGTGGCGGTTAATCGCCAGCAGGTCGGCAGCGTTGGTGACCGTCAGCCGACTGTCGGTGAGCAGGCCGTAGACGCCGCCCCGGTCGTCAATGAGCATCTGGACCGCGTCCTGGAGTTCGTACTCGCCGCGCGGCGAGAGCGGCACGCGCGGCAGGTAGTCCAGCAGGCCGGGCCGAAAGATGTAGAGGGGCAGGCTGGCGATGTCGGACGGCGCGTCCTGGGGGCGCGGCTTCTCGACAATGCGCCGCACCTCGCCGTCGCGCAACTCGACCACACCCGTCTTGCCTAGCAACTCCGGGCCAATGCGCATCAGGCTCAGCACGGCCTGGGCGTCGGGCAGGGCGGAGAAGTGGGCGATGAGGGCGGCGACGTGTTCCGGCGCCACCAGGTTATCGCACGCCGACAGGATAAACGGGCCGTGGATGTGACTGGCGGCGCGGGCGAGCGCGTCGGCCATGCCGCGCCGCTCGGCCTGGAAGACGAACTCGACCTGCACGTCCGGCTCCAGCCGCCCATACTCGTGGACAAAGTAGTCCACAATCATGCTGTCCGTCGGGCTGACGACGAGGACAAAGTCACGCACGCCGTTGCCGATGAACATCTGCATCACCCGCGCCACCATCGGCTGGCCGAGGATGGGCAACATGGCTTTGCTACGGGTGGTAGTGATGGGGTGGAGGCGGGAGCCTTTACCGGCGGCGAGGATAATGCCTTGCATAGAGCGTGTCCGTGGTGAGTGAGGAGAGGGATGTCCTTGACATACGCCTCCGACTAGAAGTCGGGGCTGGCGGGCCGCTGGCCGAACGTCGGCCTACGCCGACGTCGCGTCCACGAAGGTGGACGCTCGGCGCGGAGCGCCCAACAGGCGCGGTTTCAACCGCTGGCATGGCCGGCGTCGTATGCCGGCCATGCCAGCCACCGTCCCGTGACCAGGCTGCCGACCGCGCCGCCCAGCCCCCCCGCGACGAAGGCGGCCAGCAGCGAAGTCAGGGTCAAGCCGGGCGCCAGGAGCACGTCGAACAGGGCGAGGAGGAGCAGCATGGCGGTGAAGCCCCGCCCCCCCCCCAACCCCGAGACCCCCCTCCCCGCCCCCAGCACCCCCCCCCCCCCGGCCCCGGCGCAACCCC
>CAZFUK010000014.1:0-20739 GCA_964522005.1 uncultured Anaerolineales bacterium
GGCTACGACGGCGACCCGCGCCGCCACCCCGACGCCCATCCCGCCGACGCGGACGCCGGTCCCCCGCGCCACGTTGCGGCCTTCGGCGGCCGCCTGCGCGCCGCCCGCCGGGCCGGCCTTTGTGGACGTGTGGGCGAAGCTGGGGCTGGATGAGCGGACCGGCTGCCCCACCGCCGCCGAGAAGGCCCTGGTCACGTCGTACCAGCCGTTTGAGCACGGCTTTATGGTCTGGCGAGGGGATACGCGCCAGATTTACGCCGTCTTCGATGACGGCCTGTGGCAGGTCTTCCCGGACACCTGGCAGGAGGGCCAGCCGGAGTACTCATGCGCCGACGCCTCGACGCCATCGCGCACGCCGCCCACGCCCCGACGCGGCCTGGGCAAGGCGTGGTGTACGCAGCCGGGTCTGCGCGACAAGCTGGGCCGCGCGCTCCAGGACGAAAACGGTAACACCCGCCCGGTGCAGGACTTCCAGCAGGGGGTCATGTTGTCCATCATCGAGCGCGATGTGCCCGTCTACGCGCTGCTCAGCCCGACGCAACGCTGGGTCAGCGGGAGCCGCGATTAAGGAACCGCTATGTCAACTCCCACGATGAAGCAGGAGCATCGGCCCTTCGGCCGGGTGGTGTCGGTCAATGTCGGGCAGCCCCGCACCCTGGACTGGCTGGGCCAGTCGGTCACGACGAGCATCTGGAAGTTCCCCGTGGCGGGCCGCGTCGCGGCGCAGGGGGTGAACCTGGCGGGCGACGCCCAGGCCGACCGGCGCGCCCACGGCGGGACCGACAAGGCGGTCTATAGCTATGCCCAGGAGGACGCCGATTGGTGGGCCTGGGAGTTGGGCCGGCCGGTGGAGCCGGGCAGCTTCGGCGAGAACCTGACTCTGGCGGGCGTGGACGTGACGGGCGCGGTGGTCGGCGAGCGGTGGGCCATCGGGACGGCCCTGTTCGAGGTGGCGCAGCCGCGTATCCCCTGCTTCAAGCTGGGGGCGCGCCTGGGCGACCCCGGTTTCCCGCCGCGTTTCGCCGCCGCCGGGCGGCCCGGCGCCTACCTCCGCATCCTACAGGCGGGCGAGGTTGGCGCGGGCGACACGGTGGCCGTCGTCCACCGCCCGGCCCACGGCCTGACCGTCGGCGACGTGGCCCACATCTATCACGAGGACCACGGCCGCGCCGCCGACTTGCTTCGCGTGCCCGAACTGGCCCCGGTCCTCCGCGGCTGGGCCGAGAAGTGGGTCACCAACCACTGACCACTGACCACTGACCACCGACCACTGTTCACTAGCGCCGGGCACACTTCCTGCTGCTGCAAGAGCGTCATCGCGGCGCAAGGAGGTGAACGCATGCGGCGGCACAGAGGAATATGGCTCGCGGCGTGGCTGGGGGTCCTGCTGGTGGCGCTGACCGGCTGCGGGGGCGTGTCGTCCAACGCGGCGCAGTCGAGCGCCACAGCGACCGCCGCGCCGACCGGCTCGCTGGAAGGCACCCGCTGGCGTCTCCAGTCCATGGGCGCGCAGGGCGCGGAGAAAACGGTGGAGGGCAACGCGACGCTGCTCCTCCAGTTTGACCCAGGTGGCAAGGTCAGCGGCAACGGCGGCTGTAATACCTTCGGCGGCGGCTATAAGGTCTCCGGCCAGAGCCTCACCTTTAGCGACCTGGTGAGCACCCTGCGGGCCTGTACCGACGAGACGGTCAGCAACCAGGAGAGCCGTTATCTCAAGGCGCTCCAGCAGGCCAGGCGCTACACCCTGGCGGGCGATAGCCTGGTGATTGAGTACGGGGAAGGGCAAACGGCGCTCAATTTCGTGCGCGCCTGACCCTCGTAATAGGCAGTGTTACCCTTGTGCTCTAGACTGAGATGGGCTATAATCCAGACGGTTCCTCCGTCTAGCCCCCGATCCACCGCCTGACCCAGGCAGCCTGTCTGTCGGGTCCTACTGCACCAGGAGGAGAGCATCCCATGGCCGAAGAGAAGGAAAACGAGAGCCTGTTTGATAAGCTGCGCGACGCCCTGAACACGCCACTCCCCGGTACACGAGCGGCGCGTGAGAAGCACGCCCAAGAGGAGCAGGCGGCCCAGACAGCGGCGGCCGACGACGCCGCCAAGCGCCAGTCCGTCCAGGACGCGATTGCGTCCGAGCAGCGCGACTACGAGCAGCGCCAGGCCGCCGAGGCCGAGGCCCAGCGCCAGCGCGACGAACTGTATGCCCAGGCGCGGGAGCTAGAGAAGCAGCAGCAGGCCGAAGCGGCCGCGTCGGCGCAGCAACTGGCCGCCAGCCGCGAAGAGTTGTTCGCCCAGGCGCGGGAACTGGAGAAGCAGCAGCAGGCCGAGGCCGCGGCCTCAGCCGAGCAGGCCCGCCAGGCCGAGTTGGCGCGGCGCGAGGCCGAGGTGGCCCAGCGCCAGGCCGAACTGGAAGCCAAGGCCCGCGAACTGGAAGAGCGGATGCGGGCGGAGGAGGAGCAGCGCCAGCGCGAGGCCGAGGAGCGCCAACGCCAGGAGCAAGAGGCGGCGGCCCAGGCCGAAGCGCAGCGCCAGGCCGAGGAGCAAGCGGCGGCTCAGGCGGCGCAGCAGCGCACTTATACCGTTCAGTCTGGCGACAACCTGAGCTGGATTTCGGAGCGCTTCTATGGCACGCAGGCCCGCTGGCGTGACATCTACGAGGCCAACCGCGATACCATCGGCCCCAACCCCAGCCTGATTCGCCCAGGCCAGGAACTGGTCATTCCGGAGTAGTCGCCCGACCTACCGACGTTCGCCCTATCGAGATAGCTGCCACGCCATGCCCTCGTTGCCGGGTACGGACCACTTCGCGAGCCACCTCGCGCCCGTCTATCAAGAGATTGATGACGGCGTTCCCTACGACTACGATAACGTCCCGAAGTTGCGCCATGTCGTCAACTTCGGGACGAACATCGAGCACCCGGTCCACGGCTGGTACTACTTCAAGGAGGGCTTCGCGCCCGGCATCGTCCACTGGGCGTTACAGCGGTTCTTGCTGGCCGACTGGCCGGACCACCCTCTCCGCCGAGGGGCGCGGCTCGGTCGGCGGCCGGTCCACGACCACGGCCCCCTCATCCTCGACCCCTTCGCCGGCTCCGGCACGACCCCCCTGACCTGTCAACTGGCCGGCCTGGACGCCCGTGGCGTCGAGTACAACCCCTTATTCGCCTTCCTGGGCCGGGACAAGCTGGCCTGTTCGAGCTACGACGCGGCCCGCCTGGCCCGTCTGGTGCCTGACCTGCTGGCCCCTGGCGGCGAGCCGAGCATCGCGCCCCCGGCCCTGTCCTCGTTCCGCCGCCTGTTCGCCGCCGAGACCCTGGCCGACCTGCTCCTGATGAAGGAGCGCATCGCCCAGGTGGAGCAGCCCCTCGACCGTCAGTTCCTCCAGATTGGCCTCGCCTCCGTGGTGGAGCGGGTCAGCCTGGCGCGCAAGGACGGCAAGGGGCTTAAAGTCGTCCGCCGACCCTTTGTGCCGGCCCCCGTGCGCGAGGCGCTGAGCCACCAGTGGGGCCGCATGGTGAGTGACCTGCACGCCATGGCCGCGCGGCGCACGGTCGCCCTCCAGACCGACGTCGCCATCGAGCAGGGCGACGCGCGGGCGCTGGACGGCCTGGCCGACGCCAGCGTGGACCTCGTCGTCTACTCGCCGCCCTACCTGAACTCCTTTGACTACGCCGAGGTCTACAAGCTCGAAATGTGGCTGCTGGACTTTGTCCAGAGCCACGACCAGTTCCGCCAACTACGCGGGGCGTCGCTGCGCTCCCACGTCAGCGCGCCCATCACCGCCACCGACCGGCTGGACTATCCGCCCCTGGCCGCGCTGGTCGAGGTCATTGACGGCGCACGGTTGTGGAATGCGCGCATTCCGGCTATGATTCGGGCCTACTTCGATGATATGCTGCTGGTGCTGGCCGAGCAGGCGCGGGTCCTCAAGCCGGGCGGGTGCCTGGTGTGTGTCGTCGCCAACTCGGCCTACGCCGGCGTCCCCATCCCGACCGACGCGCTGATCGCGCGGATCGGCGAGCGCGTCGGCCTGAGCATCGAGGGCGTCTTCATCGCCCGCCGCATGAACACCAGCGCGCAGCAGTTGGCGAAGTGGGGCGGCGACCGCGAGTATCTCCGTGAGAGCGCGGTCGTGCTACGGAAGAGCTAACTTCCACCAAGACCTGACAGGTTTTCAAAACCTGTCAGGTCTACTACACCGCCATTTTGCCGGAGTCATCCCGAGTTTAGGGAATGAAGTATGCCAATCGCGTTCTACGGCGTCCAGGACAAGCCCTACGGCTGTTTCTCCAACTTCTCGCCCCACGGCTTCAAGCTGGACGGCGCGTGGTGGCCCACCGTCGAGCACTACTTCCAGGCGCAGAAGTTCCACGGCACGCACCACGTGGACATCATCCGCAAGCTGGCGACGCCCGCCGACGCCAAGCGCCTGGGCCGCCAGCGCAGCCGCCCCCTGCGCGCCGACTGGGAGGCGGTGAAGGACGACATCATGCGCCGCGCGGTGCTGCGGAAGTTCGAGACCCACGCCGACCTGCGCGCGCTCCTGCTGGCGACGGGCGACGACGACATCATCGAGAACTCACCCTCGGATTACTATTGGGGCTGCGGTAAGACTGGAACGGGCAAAAACCGCCTGGGCCAGATTCTCATGGAAGTGCGCGCCATCCTGCGCGAGCAGGCGCGGCGCGACGGGCAGGAAAGCACGGCATCCTCGGTATGAGTCAACTACGCCTTATTCCCCTCGGCGGCCTGGGCGAGATCGGCCGCAACATGACGGCCCTGGAGTACGACGGCAGCATCATCGCCATTGACTGCGGCTGGATGTTCCCCGAACGCGACCAATTGGGCATTGACGGCTCCATCCCCGACTTCACCTATCTCCGCGACCACGCCGACGGCGTCCTGGCCCTCCTCGTCACCCACGGCCACGAGGACCACATCGGCGCCATCCCCTACTTGCTGCGTGACCTGAACATCCCGGTGTACGCCACGCCGCTGACGCGCGGCCTCATCGAGGTCAAGCTCAAGGAGCACAAGCTGCTGGCCTCGGCCGACCTGCGCACCATCCCGCAGAACGCCCGCCTGAGCCTGGGGCCGTTCCAGGTCGAAGCCTTCCCCGTCAGCCACTCCATCCCCGACGCCGTCGGCTATGCCGTCACCACGCCGGCCGGCCTGGTCGTCCACACCGGCGAGTACAAGTTCGACTTCACGCCGACCGGCGACCGCCGCACCGACGTGCAGAAGCTGGCCGAGTTCGGGGCGCGCGGCGTGCTGGCCTTGCTGTCCGACAGCACCAACGCCGAGCGGTCTGGCCTGACGCCGTCGGAAGAGGCCGTCGTGGACACCTTCGACCGCATCTTCGCCAGCGCGCCGGGCCGCGTCATCGTCGCCACCTTCGCCTCGAACATCTCTCGCGTCCAGCAGGTGGTGGACGTGGCCTACCGGCATGGCCGCGAGGTAGGCGTCGTGGGCCGCAGCATGCAGGACAATACCAGCATGGCCTTGGACCTGGGCTACCTGACGGTGCCGCAGGGAAGGCTGTTGCGGATTGGGGAACTGGACAAGCTGGACGACGCCGAGGTCGCCATTGTCTGCACCGGGTCGCAGGGCGAGCCGACGTCGGCCCTGACGCGCATGGCGAACAACGAGCACGCCCAGGTGAAGATAAGGTCAGGCGACACCGTTATTCTCTCGGCCACGCCCATCCCCGGCAACGAGGAACTGGTCTACCGCACCATCAACAACCTGTTCCGCCTGGGCGCGTCGGTCTATTACCAATCTGGACCGCTGCCCGGCAACGCGGGCCTGGTCCACGTGTCCGGCCACGCCGCCCGCGAAGAGCAGAAGCTGATGATAAGCCTGGTCCGGCCGCGCTACTTCGTGCCCATCCAGGGCGAGTACCGCCACCTGATTCTGCATGCCGAACTCGGCGCGTCGTTGGGCATCCCGCGCGAGAATATCTTCATCCTGGACAATGGCGATGTGCTGGCGATGGATGAGTCGGACGCGGCGGTGGTGGAGGAGGTCCAGGCCGACACCGTCTTTGTGGACGGCCTGGGTATCGGTGACATCGGGCAGGTCGTGCTGCGTGACCGCCACCACCTGGCCCAGGACGGCTTCCTGGTCGCCATCGTCGCCCTGAGCGAGACGGGCGAGCTGTTGGAGGCGCAGCTTGTCTCGCGCGGCTTCGTCTACGCCCCCGACAGCGAGGCCCTGCTGGAAGAGGCGCGGCAGGCGCTGGTCACGGCCATCAGCGAGCACGCCCACCGCGTGCCCGAAGGCGTGGAGGACCTGGTCAAGACGACGCTGGGCGGCCTGCTCCACAGCCGCACGCGGCGGCGGCCCATGATTCTGCCGGTGGTGATGAGGGTCTAGTGGATAACGTATTTTTCTTTACCACGCTCAACATCTGGGCCGTGCTGATGGCGTTTTTCGTCACCCTGTCGGCGGGACGCGGCTTCCTCAAGGCGCTGGGCCTGCTGGCACTGCTATGCGCCCTCGGCGCCACGGTCGCCCCCTTCGCGGGCGGCCTGCTCGGCGCGGCCCTGCCCTGGACCCTCATCGGCCTCAAGGGCGTCGCCCTCGTCTGCGGCCTGCTCATCCTGGCCCTGACGAAGAGCTACGACACGCGCATGATTGCCCTGCTGCTGTGCGCCGCCTCGGGCGTCATGCTGCTGCTCCAGGTCTGGACGCCGCGCCTGCTGCGGTAGGCTAGTCTGCTACATTCTCGGCTGATACCGCATCGCCACGGCCCCCGAGCCGAACTCCAGCCGGCTCACGAGCTTCAAGTCGAGCTGCTTCGATAACCCCGCGAACAACGTCGGCCCATGACCCGCCAACCTGGGCTGCACCACGAACTCGTACTCATCGATCAATCCCAGCTCGGCCAACGCCAGCGGGAGCTTCACGCCTCCCACGAGCAGTCCCTTACCCGACTCCCGCTTGAGCTGCTGAACGGCCTTCCCCAGATCCCCGCGCACGAGCTCCGCGTTCCAATCGACCCGCTCCAAGGTGCTCGACACGACGTACTTCTTGGCCGCGTCGATCGTCCGGGCGAAGGGTTCCATCCAATCTTCCATCCACTCTGGCCTCGCTCCCGTCCGCGCCGCGGGTCGCCACGCGGCCTCCATCATTTCGTAAGTCACCCGGCCAAAGAGGACGGCGTCAGCCTGGGCGATGTTGTCGGTGTGGTGACGATGCAACTCATGCAACTCTTCGTCCGGCAGAATCGCGCGATGATCGCAGCACCCGTCTAATGTGACATTGATGGAATACCGAAGGGGCCGCATGACGTAAGACCTCCTCTAGTGGTAGGGCCGCCTAACTCATCATTCAACCGTCGCCGGCCGTTTAATACCTAGTCGCGTTGGAAAATTGGTATAACCAACTCATAGGGGAGGGTGTTTGAACCCTCCCCTATGCAGTGGGCTACCAGACATACGGTTTAATTAGCCGTACCGTAACTGGTTGGCGGTCTTGAGATACTGGGCCTCATTGGCCTGGATATGCAGCTTGTGCATCAAGACCAGGTCGGCGCTGGGAAGCCAGCCGATGGGCTGGACGCAGAGGCTCATGGTGAAGCGCCCGTGGTCGTAGACGGCGACGCGGCCCGGACCGTAGGGGATGCGGTACACGCGCTCAGGGCGGCTGGGGCTGGGCACTTCCAGGTAGCCGCGCTCTTCGAGCCGGGTGTATTCGTCCGAGGCCAGCGACGCCTTCAGCAGCTTGCGCGCCGTCTTCTCCGCCTGGTACTGCGTGGCGATGGGGCCGACCACGCGCTGCCAGGGGCGCGTGAACCGATCGGGCGGTAGGACACACCACAGCCCCACCACGCTCAGCACGATCAGGCAGACCAGCGCCAGGGGAACGAGGGCGTAGGGCACAGCGCCTCCTTAGCCGCCGACGATGCGCGGCACCACCACAATCTTCTCCGCCGTCCGGTCGAACTTGTCGAGCACCTGGGCCTCGCCGTTGCGCACGGCAAACGCGGTCCCCCCGCTCCGCTGCGCCTCTTCCAGGATGCGCTCCGCCTCGGCAATCGCCGCCAGCGCCTCCGGGTCGCCCACGTCAGCCTTCTGGACGTCCCACTCGACCCGCACGTCACCTTGCTTCGACAAAAGATGCAGCACGCTCATGAACAACTCCTTCTAGACTCTAAGGTGGCGGACTCACGGAAAAAGGGTAGCCGACAGGCGAGGACGCAGCCGCATGACACGGCATGGCGAGGCGTTACGCTGTCGGCGGAGGAATGGGTGGGGCGAACGCGGTCAGTACAGTGATTATAGCCCATTCGGCGTGTTTGTCCAGAAGCGGGCGGACGGCCTACCTAACCCCCCGGCCCCCTTCCCTGCCAAGGAAGGGGGAGGTGTCAGGGTGAGGCGGCCTCGTCCTTACCCCCCTCCCCGCGAACGAAGGGGGAGGCATCGGGATGAGGCAACCCTGTCCGTACCCCCCTCCCCACATAGGGGAGGGGACGGGGGAGGGGTTCACGCGCAAATGGCTATGTAAGGGCGAATCAAGCATTCAGCGTGCCACCGGGCGGTCCGGACAGGGGCTGAGGCTCTAAAAGCGATGACTCGGTAGGGGCGCGGTTGCCGCGCCCTGGACGGGGAAACCCCGCCCCTACGGCCCGCTACCCTTCTGGGTCGGCCCTCTCGCAAGTGACCGCACGCCCCCCGCTGACTATAATCTAGAAGCGGGTTACACCACTTCGTTCAGCATGACAGGCCCCCTACTCGTATTCTAGAAACAAGGATGGATGATGCAGCGACTGTTTGTGTTAGCGGCTCTACTCATGGCGCTGGCGGGCTGCCAGGGCGGCCCGACCGTGGGCCAGCCGGTGGCGCAAGTCCAGCCTACGGCTCAGGCCCAACCCACTGTGGCCCCGACGAGCGTGCCCCCCACCGCCGTCCCCGCCACGGCCACCGTCCCCGCCGCGACGGCCACCCGGCCCTCAACGACCGCACCCTCTCAACCGGCCACCGCGACGGCTCCCGCCGCCACGGCGACCCAGGCGGCGACAACAAAGATTACTGAACCGGGAACGGAAGCAGTCGGCCCGGCCCAATTTGACGCCGCCCGCGCCTATCAGCACGTCGTCGCCCTGGCGGGTGACATCGGCAAGCGCGTGGCGGGCGCCGAGGGCGGCCAACGCGGCGTGGCCTACGTCCAGGCGCAGTTCGAGGCGCTGGGCCTCCAAACCGAACGCCAGGCCTTCGCGGTGCGCAGCTTTGAGGAGAAGACGCTCACCCTCGCCCTGACCGCGCCCGACAGCCGCAGCCTGGAGGCGCAGGCCCTCATCTATACGGCGTCCGGCAGCGTGACCGCGCCCGTGGTGGCCGTGCCGAGCGCCGGGCGGCCGGAAGACTACCGCAATCTCGACGTTCGTGGTAAAATCGCCCTCGTCCAGCGCGGCCAGTTCTTCCTGCGCGATAAGGTCAAGAACGCGGCCGACCAGGGCGCCGCCGCCGTGGTCATCTACAACTCGGAAGTCCAGGGCTTCACCGGCACCCTCCAGGAGCGGAGCGCCATACCCGCCGTGGCCGTGTCCGGCGCGACCGGCCAGACCCTGCTGGGGCTACTCAAGCAGGGCCAGGTGACGGCGCGGCTGGCGGTCGAAGCCGACATCACCGAGCGCCAGGCCTGGAACGTGGTTGCCACGCGCCCCGGCAACGACCAGGTTCTGATCTTCGGCGGCCACCTGGACAGCGTGCCGGCCGGCCCCGGCGCCAACGACAACGCCTCGGGCACAGCGGTGGTTCTGGAGATGGCGCGCGTGCTGGCTCGCTCCAACCGCCCGGAGACCCTGGTGTTCATCGGTTTCGACGCGGAGGAGGAAGGGCTGATTGGCTCGCGCGCCTACGTGGAGCGCCTGAGCGCGGAGCAGCGCAAGCGGGTGCGCGCCATGTTCAACTTCGACATGCTGGGCGCGACCGACAACCCGTTCCTGCTCATCGGCAGCCCGGCGATGACACGGCTGGCGAAAGCGAGCGCCGACGCCCAGGGCATCCCCGCCCGCGTGGGGGAGTTGGAGAGCGGCGGCAGCGACCACGAGTCGTTTATCGAGGCGGGCATCCCGGCCGTCTTCTTCTTCCGCGACGACGCCTTGTTCCACACGCCGCAGGACACGCCCGACCGCGTCCGCCCCGAACACCTGGCCGCCGCCGGCAAGACCGCGCTGGGGATGCTGGACAGGCTGCCGTGATACGTCATGCGTGATGCGTAATGCGTATTTCGTATTCAGCCAGAAAAAATACGCAATACGCACTACGGAATACGAATGGAGCGCCCATGGACTGGTTCCGCCGCCAACGCCGTGTGAAGAGGGTCGTTCCCGCTGAGGACAAGCCGCCCCTTTTGGCTCCACCCCCGGATGGCCCACCGCCCGACCCGCCCGGTGTGCCCGTAGAGGTGCAGGCGGACAGCGCCACCCACGCCCTGCCCTTCAGCCTGCCCCAGCCGTTCCAGGTCCAAATCGCCAACCCGCCGCCCGCCCCCGCGTCCGTGCTCATCCCGCAGCCGCTGGAGGTGCGGGTGAGCGCCCCGCCCGCGCCGGAGGTCAAGCCCGACGCTGCCACCCACGCCTTCCTGCTGGCCGAGTTTGGCTATATCACCCAGACCGCCTTCCAGTCCACGGAAGACCGCGCGCGGGTGTCCGGCTTCTTTCTGACGGCGTCGTCCGCCGTTGTGGCGGCGGTCGTGGGCGCCAAGCTCGACGCCAGCCCTGCCGCCTGGTTCTACGCGGCCTTCAGCCTGGTCTTCTCTGTCGTGATTGCGCTCGGCTGGTTGACCATCCTGGAACTGGCCCAACTGCGCGCCGCGTGGTTGTCTAGCGTGCAGGCTATGAACCAGATCAAGGCTTACTACATGGAGCGGTGCGACGAGCGGGCCAGGGACGCCTTTGCCTGGCTACCGAAGACGGTGCCGCCCGCCTTCAAGCCGCGTAGCGTCGCCTTCCTCATGTTCCTGTCCGTCGCGGTCGTCAATTTTGGGCTGACGGTGGGCCTGAGCGAGTTCGCGATGCTGTGGCAGACAGGCGGCGTGGTGAGGGATGAGGCGCTCCAAAGGGGGCTGGTCATCGGCGTGGTCGCGGGTCTCGTCCTGGCAGCCCTGCAGTTCCTCAGCTACCTGTCTGCTCTGAGCAAGGACTAGCGCCCCCAGCCGTCAGCTATCAGCTATCAGCTATCAGCTATCAGCCGTCAGCTATCAGCCGTCAGCCATCAGCCGTCAGCCATCAGTCATCAGTCATCAGTCTTCAGGCTTCAATCCTTAGCTTCTGTTCCAAGGAGGCTCTATGCCCCAGACCCGTGTGGTCCTCCACAACCGCGCCTTCGATTTTGTCGAGGTGACCGAAGACGGCGGGAACCCTAAAGCCCTCGTGCGCCACCCCGGCTCGGTCGCGGTCGTGCCCCTGCTGGAACGCGACGGCGAGACCTACGTGGTCCTGGTGCGCCAGACACGCTTCGCCACGGGCGGCCGACTGCTCGAACTGCCGGCCGGCACGCGCGAAGAGGGCGAGGAGGCCGAGGTCACGGCGCGCCGTGAGTTGCCCGAAGAGGTGGGCTACGCGGCGGGGCGCATGGAGCGGCTGGGCGGCTTCTACCTGGCCCCCGGCTACAGCAGCGAGTTTATGCACGTTTTCCTGGCGACGGAGTTATCCGAGGAGCGGGCCGAGGGCGACGAGGACGAGGTAGACCTGGAGACGGAACTGCTGCCCCTGGCCGAGGCGGTGGCGAAGGCCGCGGCCGGCGAGTTCGACGACGTCAAGACGGTCGCGGCGCTGCTGATGGTGGGAGCGCGGCGGGAATACCAAAGGTAAAATCGCGTAGACGTTCCTACCCCGAATTGGTCTTGCCTGCTCCGGTCTTCCGATGCGTCCATAACACTCTTCACAACCGGGCCGTTGTGAATTGTGAGGGACAGGGATTCTTTTGATCCAGCATCGCGTCTATCATGCACGAGGGGTCTGTTTCTTCGCATGAGGGGGACCGCGAGGAGGCGTATTTATGGGGGTTCGACCCACCAGGTTGTGGGCCTGGGCCGCACAGCACACGCGGAACCTTTCGCGCGTGGCCCTGGCCGTTGTCGTTAGTTTACCACTTCTCATGGCGCTCGGTGTCGTCCTGTGGCTGGTCCGCCCAGGCGACGCAGGCGCCCAGGCGTCGTCGCCCTTCTACACCCTGCGGGTCTACGGGCGCGGCTACTATGGCGCGGGCGCCGATAACGTCGTGGACCCGGGCGCCGGCCTCACCGCCAGCGTCGCGGACCCCGTGACGGGCGCCGTCCCCGAAGACGCGCCTTATACCGACCTCGCCGGTGTCTTCCACCCCCAGCACCCCCAGGCCCCTCGCATGGACAGCGTCACCTGGAACCCGGCCTACATGGCCGAGGGCTTCACCTTTGACGAGAACCAGCGGCGCGGCCTCTACAACCAGATGTTCGCCAATGGCATCAACGTCGCCGAGAAGGTCTGGCACCGTATCTGGTACGAGCCGGAGCACTGGGACAAGGACCTCAACGCCGACCGCCAGTTGACGCGCGACCCCCAGACGGGCCGGCCGCGTGACCCGCGCCTCCAGAACGGGCTGCCCGTCTGGCTGGACGACATCTGGTACCCGGCCATCCAGCAGGAATTCACCTACACCCTCCTGGAGAACCAGGAGCCGGTCCCGCGCGGCTCGACCAAGCCGGAACCGGTGTTTGGCCGCGCCGGCACCGTCCAGTTTGTCTTCCCCGTCGGCATGCGGCCCTCGGACCTATTCGACGCCAACGGCCAGGTGGACGCGAGCGAGGCCGGCAACGGCGGGCGCGGCTACGGCCTGACGAGCCTGGACGCCGACTTCGACGGCGTCCCCGACATCGTCCACGTGGATAGCGAGCTGACCCTCTTCGACAAGACGCGTGTCGCCGCCGACTTCAACGGCGACGGCGTCCTGCAAGGGCTGCGGCGCGGGTCAGGCCTGGCGCCCGACGGCAGCGAGTTGGCGATTCTCCATGTCAACCTGAGCAACCGCCCGCTCCAGGTCGGCCAGTACGCCCAGTTCCTCGACCACCTGGTGCGCGTGTCGGCCCTCTACAACGACTCGGTGCGGCTGGAGTTCTGGTACACCGGCGACCTGCGGCCGCGCTATCTCGGCTCGCAGTTGCTCTACGTGGGTGACATGGCGCTGGCCGGCACCCAGGGGCCGACGCAACTCATCAGCGCCGGCGGCAACAACCTGGCCCAGTACCCGGTCGGCTCCTGGTTCGCCTACGTTGAGACGGTGGACACGGTGGACGGCACGGCCGCCCTGTGGCTCGGCCGTGGCCTGGGCGCCCCCTTCAGCGCCATGGAAGACGGCCCCGGCGTTCCCGACCGCCGCCCCGGCGACCCCTGGTTCCTCAAGCGCATGTACGTGGACGGCCACGAGTACAACGTCGTCGCCATCTCGGCGCGGAGCAACGGCGCGCCGACCTGCGACGCGGTCTGTGTGCGGGGCAACAGCGCGCCCTATGACCCGTCCGACTTAGAGTTCATCACCCTCCGCCAGCCCATCCCCAAAGGCCCGGACATTCTCATCGCCCAGCACTCGGTGCGCTTGCGCGGCTACCAGCCCGACGAGTGCCTGCCCAAGCTGCCCCCGTACAACTACGAGCACTACATCCTGACCGACATCGTCCAGTTGGACGAGCTGACCGCCGCCGTCCCGACGCCCGGCGCCGTCAACCCGACGCCGACGGCCACGCCTGGCTCCGCCGAGAACCTGATCTACTACTTCGGCAAGCTGGTCGGCCCGGTCCCGCCCATCCTCCAGGCCAACGCGCCCTTCCCGTACATCACCGAGAATGGCGTCTACGACAACCCGCGTGAGACCAAGTGGTCCTACCGCCAGGAGACGACGGAGCCGTCCTTCCTGGGCGCGCTGCGCGAGAAGTACGGCGAGCGGCCTCGGAGCGCCGCGCCCGAACCGGGCCAGCCGCCCACCGAGTTCTTCTACACCGAGCAGTTCTGGACCCTGCCCTGGGCCTACACCGAGTTCGCTCTGCCCGACCTGGCCGACGCCCGCACCGGCACGCGCCGCGACCCGGTCACCGGCCGCGAGGTCGCCAACCCCGACCTGTACCTGCTGACCAGCGCCTTCCGCGCCCCGCAGGGCCAGTACCAACTGTGGACTCAGGACCGCGCCATGCCGTTCCGCTGGGGCGACTGGCCGATCCAGGTGGACCCGCCGCCGTGGGCCGCCCAGAGCCGCGTCAAGTTCTGGTTCGACCCGGCCCGCTCGCCCGACCCGGCCGCCAACCCCTCGGGCAAGATTTACCGCGACGGCCAGGGGCTGCGCATCTACGGCAAGACCTTCCGCGACCCGAACGACTTCACCGGCACGGCCGGCGACATCGGCGTCACGCGCGACGCCAACGGCTATCGCGTCGAGGTCCCGCCCTACACCGACCCGTGGGCGCCGTTTAACCCGCAACTGCCCCAGGCGCCGCGCAAGGACTCGATTACCTTCAACCCGGCCTACCTGGACGAGTTCCGTAACAGCAACGAGGCCCTATCGGCCCTCTATGGCCGCATCTCCATCGAGGGCGCCGACGCGCGGGAGAAAGTCTACTTCCGCCAGTGGTACGAGAACAGCTACCTGGACAAGCTGCGCTACGAGAGCGACCGCACGCGCGACTACCGCTTCTCGGCCCTGATGCAGGAGTTCACCTACCTGTTCATGGATACGCAGGACCGCCCGGCCCACGCTCAGCCCGGCATCAGCCGCCTGGCCCTGCCCATGGCGACGGGCCGCGACGAACTGCCGGTCCCGCCGCGCAGCGCGGGTGTCGGCTGGACCCCGGCCCCCAGCTTTGGCTACGGCCTGACCAGCCTCGACGCCAACTTCGACGGCACGCCCGACATCGTCACCATTGACAGCGAGCAGTCCCTCTACCGCAAGACCGGCATCCGCGCCGACTTCAACGGCAACGGCCAGACCGATAGCCTGCGCCCGGCCGGCGCGCCCGACGTGGACGGCCTGGCGATCTTCTCGGTCGAGAACTTTGTCCTGCGCCGAGGCGAGAGCCTCCAGTTCATGGACCACCTGGTCACCCTGAAGAACATCGGCGTGGGCGGCTACGGCAGCAGCCCCACCGCTGATGTGGACTTCTGGTACACGGGTGGCGGGCTGCACGCGCTCGGCAACGGAACCTACTCGTCGCACCCTGACTTCATCCGCGCCGCCAGCTTCAACGTCGGCGACATGGCGATTGCCCAGCGCTCCAGCGTGCGCCGCCTGCCGGCCGGCACGGACAACCTGGGCCGCACCGACGGCGGCTGGTATCTCTACGTCCACGGCATCAACCAGTTCGATGAGACCGTCGTGGTCAGCGTGGGCCGCGCCCTGGGCGCGACACACGCCGCCATTGACGACGGCAATGGTGGGCACAACCTGGCCCAGCCGACGCCCTGGTACCTCAAGCGTTTCTTCGTGGACGGCCACGAGTACAACGTCGTCGCCCTCCAGGTCGTCCCCCGCGACGCCCAGAACACGCAGGGCGAGGACTGGGAATTCAAGTACATCACCTTCCGCACGCCCGTGCCCAAGCCCAACAGCTTCGTCAACTTCCAGGACAGCCTGGTCCTCCAGGGCTACTTCCGGGGCGGGGTGCTGGACAACCCCGACACCAATGTGATCTCGGTGATGCCGCCCTTCAACGTGCCGCACACCATCGCCGAGGACGTCGTCCGTATCACCCCGACCGACTTCGCCACCAACCGCGAGCACCCCCGCACCGATGTGGTGGGGGCGTTGCGCGGCGCGGGGCCGATGCAGATTCGCGTCGTGGGCGAGAGCACGGAGCCGCGCTTTACCGGCGAGCTGCGCGAATTACTCTTCCCGCGCGACCTGCCGCTCACGGAGGTCGGCGCCAAGCGCGACATCTGGAGCACCGAGCAGTTCCACGTCTACCCGGACCGCTACACCGAGTTGCGCCTGCCCGACGACCAGTTCTACCTCCTGACCAGCGACTGGACCTCGCCCTACAGCCGGCTGCACTTCTTCGCCTACGAAGATACCGACCCGACGACGCTGGGCTACCAGAACAGCCAGAACGACATCGCGTCGGCCTGGGCCGCCAGCAACCCCGGCCAGACGGTGGCCGGCATCCCGTTCACCAACACCGACGGCGTCGGCCCGGCCGACTTCCCCGTTGGTGGCAACACCGGCCACATTGACTTCTTCAACGCGGAGGACCGCTCCGTCCCGGCCGACCCGACCTCGGTGCGCGTCAAGTTCGTCTACAGCCCCCGCGACACCTCGGACATCTACGTCAACCCCGGCCCGCCGCAGCAGCCGTGCGTTGTCTCGCCCGGTACGCTCACGCCCACCGTGACCCCCTGCACCGGCCCGAACTGCGTGCCCACCCGCACGCCGACGCCGACCCCGACGCCGTGCACCGGCCCCGGCTGCACGGCCGTCACGCCAACCGCCACCGCGACCCTCTGCCTGGGAGCCGGTTGCGTGTCAACCCTGACGCCCACAGCGACAGCCACCATCTGTACCAGCCCTGGCTGCACCCCCACCGGCACGCCGACCCTGACCCCAACGACCAACCCGGTCCTGGGGACAGTAAGGGGCGTCGTGTACTGGGATGTCAACTGCGATGGGCTTCAGCAGGGCGGCGATACTGGTCTGCCCGGCGTGACGGTGCGGCTGATCGGCGCCGGCCCGGACGGCATTCTTGGCACAGGCGACGATGTAATCGTCGGAACGACCACCACGGACGCGAGTGGAGCGTATGCGTTCTTGAACGTCCAGCCCGGTCTCTACGATGTGCGCGAGACCGACCCCCTGGGCTACACCAGTTCGAGCTCCAACTCCGTTATCATCGTGGTCATTGGCGGCCAGACTACCATCGTCAACTTTGGCGACTGCCTCTCCTTGACGGGCACCCCCACGGCCACCCCGTGCCTGGGTCCCGACTGCGCTCCCACCGGCACGCCGACCACAACCCCAACGGTCACCTTGACCCGGGCGCCGACCGTGGGAAGCATCGTGGGCGCCGTGTACCGCGATGTCAACTGTGACGGGGTCCAGCAGGGTGGCGACAACGGCATCCCTGGCGTGATCGTGACGTTGTGGGGGCCAGGCCTGGATGGTCTCATCGGCACCCCAGACGATGTCGTGATCGCCGTCACCACCACCAACGCCAACGGTCAGTACACGTTCTTGAACGTTCCCGCTGGCGTGTACGAGGTGCGCGAGACCGACCCCATCGGCTACACCAGTTCAACGCCGAACTCGGTCGTTGTGGTCATTATCGGGGGCGAGACCATCACCGTCACCTTCGGAGACTGCCTGACCTCGACCGGAACGACGACCCTGACCCCGACGGCCACCGCCACTCCGACGGCGACGCAGACCGTCTGCATCGGCGCTGGCTGCGTCCCGACCGGTACGCCGACTCTCACCACGACGGCGACCACCCCGACTGTCACAGCCACGGCCACCCGCACGCCGACGGTCACCCCAACGAGTGGCCCTCAACCGGGCATGATCATCGGTGTCGTCTACCATGACCTGAATTGCGACAGCATCCGCCAGAGCGGCGAGCCACCTCTCAGCGGCGTGACGGTGACCCTGCTCGCCACCGGTCCCGACAACGCCTTCGGCACCGCCGATGACATCGTCGTCGCGGTGACGACCACCGACGCGACCGGCGCCTACCTGTTCTCGAACGTCACGCCTGGTATCTACATGGTCCGCGAGATCGATCCCATCGGCTACACCAGTTCGACGCCGAACACCGTCGTGGCGGTTGTCGTTGACGCGGGCCTCGCCATCGTCAACTTTGGGGATTGCCAGTCGTCGGTGTCTACCGTGACACCGACCCCCACGGGTGGGGTGTCACTCACCAGTACACCCACGGCGACACGCACCACCGGGACCACGTCCACGCCCACGCCGACGGCGACGGCGACCGGACAGACGCCCACCCCGACGGCCACCCCGACCACACCCATCTACATGGTCGCGGCCTGCGACGCGTCGGGCCTGTCCATCACCGTCCAGTGGGTCGCGTACGGCCTCTTCGACGGCTTCGAACTGGAGCGGACGCCGGCCTTCTCGAACGGCAACCCGCAGCCGCTGAACGGCCAGACCATGCGCTTCCAGGACTTCCAGGTGAGCGCCGGCATCAGCTACAGTTACCGCGTGCGCGGCGTGATCGGCGGCGCGCGTACCGACTGGAGTAACACCGACGGCTGCACCCCGCGCCAGCCCGCGCCCCAGCCGCCCACCCTGGACTGCCGTACCGTCTCCGCGTCGCTCATCAACGTGAGCTGGCAGATTGCGGACCTGAGCGCCCTCGGCATCCGCGTCGAGCGCTCGCGCAACGGCGTGAACTGGACCCAGATTATCGACCAGCCGCGTGGGGCCAGCCCCTACCGCGACAGCGGCCTCCAGGACAACACCCTCTACTTCTACCGCGCGCGGACGTACCGCACGCCCACCGGCCTGCTGTCCGACTACTCCACCACGGTGAGCTGCCAGACGCCGCCGCGCAACGACGACGTCACCGGCACGGTGCAACTCCAGGGCCGCAACAACCACGCGGGCGCGCGCGTGCTCATTGACCGGGGCACGGCGGGCTTCGCCATCACCGACGACCAGGGCGCCTTCAGCATCGCCGGTACCCCGTTCGGGCGGCACATTGTCGAGATTGACATGGCCGGCTACCTGCCCATCAGCCGCACCATTGAGGTTGTCAGCGTGGACACGCCGCTGGGTGTGCTGAACATGCTGGCGGGCGACGCCAACGCCGACCTCAAGGTGGACCTGTTCGACCTGACCATCGTGGCCTCGGCCTACGACATTGAGCTAGGCGCGCCCGGCTGGGACGCCCGCGCCGACATCAATGGCGACGGCGCGGTCAACATCTTCGACCTCGTCCTGGTCAGCCAGAACTTCGGCCTGCGCGGCCCGACCGATGGCTCTCTCGAGGGCAAGTACGCCGGTGACGGGGCAGCCGCGACCACGGCCAAGGCCGCCACAGCCGACGCGCCGACGGCCCACGCCCACCTGGTCAACCGCTCGCCCCAGGCGGTCTACCGCCGAGGCGACCGCCTCACTGTGGCCGTCGAGCTGGACAACCTGACCGACTTCTACGGCGGCGCGATTGACCTGGTCTACGACCCGGCGGTGTTGACCGTCGTGGACCAGAACCCGGCCCAGAACGGCGTCCAGGTCCAACCGGGCGACCTGTTCCCGGCCACCGCCTTCTTCGCCCCGCGCGACCAGGTCCTGACGCGGCCCGACGGCAAGCATGTGGTACGCTTCGCCGGTGTCCGCCGCGAGGCGGCCCCGGTCAGCGGGCAGGGCACGCTCGTCGAGATCACCTTCGAGGTGAGTGGCTGCGGCCCGACCACGCTCGACCTGGCCCAGGCCGCCTTCGACCTGTCGAACCCGGCCGGCCAGGCCCTGCCGGTCACGCTGGACGGGATGGTCCCGCTCGGCGGCTCCTACTGCCTGTTCCTGCCGCTGGTTCAGAGCGGGAACTAACTCAGGGAATTGCGACCCGCCCGCCGGTTCCGAACCGGCGGGCGGGTCCTCGTTTCTTTTGCGCCCCCCGCGCGTCTTTTCCTTTGGCATCCTACGCCCCGCCTGGCTACAATTGAGCGCCTCCCTCCTCCACGCCGCAAGGACGGTGAGCGACTATACCCTGTCCCGACTCTGCAAGGAGGTCATGTGTCCCCCCGTTCCCTGTGGCCGTTGGCCCTCTGCATTATCGCCGTCGTCTGCCTGGTCGCCTTGAGCGACCCCCGCCGCTGGGCCGAAGCCGCCCCTCCGCCCGCCCTCTCCGTCGGCCCTCTCTCCCCCGCCGTCGGCTCTGGCCAGCCCACCCCGGAGGCCGTCGCGTCCATCGTGTACGTGCCCATCAAACCGGCCTATGATCCGGGCGACGTCATAACGGTCACGGTGCGGATCGAAAACCTGGTTGATTTCTACGGCGGCAGCCTCGACTGGAAGTTCGACCCCAACGCCTTCCGCGTCCTCGACGCGGACCCCGTTCGCTCCGGGGTCCAGGTCACGCCCGGCACCATCTTCAAGCCCGGCTCGTTCATCGCCTACCCGGTGGGCGGTCAGGTGGATAACGTCAAGGGTAAAATCAGCTTCGCCGGCACGTTCATCAACCCCATGCCCGCCTACAGCGGCGACGGCTCCTTTGTGATCATCACCTTCGAGGTCAAGAGCGCCTGCGGCAGCAGCCTCCTCGACCTGACCCCCGACACCCTCAAGATGAGCGACCGCGACGGCCCACCCCCCATCAGCTTCCAGAGCACCGGGCCGCTCTTCCTCAGCGCGCGCTACCCCTATTGCGCCTACGTCCCGCACATCATGCGCGGCTACGACGGCCAGTAGCGCGACACCGTGAGGGGGTTGCCCGGCGCACCAGGTCCGCGTGTTCCTTACCCTGGCGTGTGTCTTGCACACACCAGGGTAAGGTTTGCATTTGTCCAGTCAGCGGATACAATCTAGGGTGTTGTCAACGGTGCGGCCCCGGTGGGCCGAGGTAGAAGGAGGGTAGATGTCGGAGGCCATGCTCTGGGTGGGGTTCAACGCTTTCGTGCTGGCGATGCTGGCGCTTGACCTGTTCGTGTTCCACCGCGACGCGCACGAGGTCAAGGTCCGCGAGGCGCTGCTGTTGAGCGTTTTCTGGATCGCGCTGGCGCTCGCCTTCAACGCCATCATCTGGTGGTGGCAGGGTACGGAGGTC
>CAZFUK010000014.1:20749-22229 GCA_964522005.1 uncultured Anaerolineales bacterium
GAGTTCCTGACCGGCTATCTGATCGAAAAATCGCTCAGCGTGGATAACATCTTCGTCTTTTTGGTGATTTTTTCGTATTTCGCCGTTCCCAAAAAATACCAACACTCGGTCCTATTCTGGGGGGTCCTGGGCGCCCTGGTCATGCGCGGCGTCTTCATCGCCGTCGGCGCGGCCCTGATTCACCAATTCCACTGGATCATCTATGTCTTTGGCGCGTTCCTGGTGTACACCGGTTACAAGCTGGCGCGCTCGGGCGAACTGGAAGTTGAACCCGAAAAGAACCCCATCGTCAACGTCGTGCGGCGCCTGATGCCTGTCACGTCGGGGTATCGTGGGGGCAAATTCTTCATCGTGGAGGCGGGCCGCCGCATGGCGACGCCGCTGCTCATCGTCCTGGTCATGATCGAGACGACGGACCTGCTCTTCGCCCTCGACTCGATTCCGGCCATCTTCGCCATCACCACCGACCCGTTCATCGTGTACACGTCGAACGTCTTCGCCATCCTGGGCCTGCGCGCCCTCTTTTTCGCCCTGGCGGGCGTCATGGGCGTCTTCCACTACCTCCGCTACGGCCTGGCCGTCGTCCTCGCCTTCGTCGGCGTCAAGATGGTCCTGGCCGACGTGTACAAGATTCCCATTGGCCTGTCGCTGGTGGTCATCGCCGGCATCCTGGCGATCTCCGTCGTGGCCTCGCTCGTCTGGCCCGCCAAGACCGAGGAGGCGCCGCTGCCCGAACCAGTCCAGGACCCGCTCACTTCGACCGAGTCGTGACCCAGACAGTCCGCAGTCAAGGAGACGTTATGGCAGAGACGCCAGTCATGACCGCGACCCTCAAGCAGACGCCGCTCAACGAGTTGCATCGTCAACTCGGGGCGCGGATGGTTGAGTTTGGCGGGTGGGATATGCCGGTGCAGTACGCGGGCGGCATTTTAGAGGAGCACCGCGCCGTGCGCGAGGCGGCCGGCCTCTTCGATGTCAGCCACATGGGCGAGTTTGAGGTTCGTGGCCCCGACGCGGTCGCCTTCCTGAGTCACGTAATCACCAACGACCCCGCGCCCCTCCAGATCGGCCTGGCCCAGTACACCGTCATGTGCTACCCGCACGGCGGGGCGGTGGATGACCTGATCATCTTCAAGTTGGGCGAGGACAGTTTCCTGGCCGTCGTCAACGCCTCGAACACCGAGAAAGACTTCGAGTGGATGCAGGGCCAGACGGACGGCTTCGACGTCAGCCTGGTAGACCGCTCGCGCGACTACGGCCTGATCGCGCTCCAGGGGCCGCGTGCCGTCGAGATTCTACGCCCCCTGACCCCCATTGACCTGGACGCTATGCCCTACTACTCGGTGCGCCAGGGCACGGTCGCCGGTGTCGAGACCATCCTCTCCCGCACGGGCTACACCGGCGAGGACGGCTTCGAGATCATGACCCCCTGGGACGCGACCCCCCAGGTCTGGCAAAGCCTGCTCGACGCGGGCGGGCC
>CAZFUK010000015.1:0-12470 GCA_964522005.1 uncultured Anaerolineales bacterium
TTGGCCATCTGCCGCAAGATCGTCGAGGCGCACGGCGGCCGCATCCACGCCGAGGCCGCGCCCGGCCAGGGCGCCATCTTCATCATCCACCTGGCGGCGCACGGGCTGCCCTCGGCCGAGCGTGGCTCCCCGCCCTGATGTCGCGGCGGCGGTGGCACCCGAATTGCACTGTTCCTAAAGCGGGGGAACGCTGTGTAGTTAATGGATAGGTTGAAGACCGACAGGAGGTTACGATGAGTAATGTGTTCGACCGTTTGGAACAAGGCCCGCAGGATACAACGACCCGCCAGTACGACGACTGGAATGAGATGGTGGGCGAGGCCCCGGCCGGCCAGTCCACCCCAAGCCATACCACGACCTACGCCCCCACGGATGCGACGAGCGAGACGCGGCAGGACCCGCGCAGTATGGCGAGCGGTATGCTCAACCGCTTCCTCAACAACAAGGCCCTGATGGCCGGGACGGCGCTCGCGGGCGCCGCCTACCTCGCCCGCAAGTCGCGCCAGCGCAAGCAGCAGCAACAGGGGTAAACCCTCGTGGGCCGGAGAGAGGGTCAGTTCCTCCCCGGCGCATTCGCTAAGGAACAGAAGGTCATCCTCGACGGATCAGGGTACTGCCGTTGAGGATGACCTTCATTTATCTTGATATGAGGCCGACCGGATTAGGGGCGCCGTAGCTCATCGAGGCACAAATATATGTAATGGCACATACTTTGCTTTTGTCCCCTTGCCGTATTACTTCGGTGTTACTTCTGACAGCGTGGGTTTCACAATGAGGTGCAACATGAGCTATCAGCGCGGGTTTCGCCAGCCCTCTGGTAAGCGGGGGCGGCGGGTGGACGACGACGAGTTCGAGGGGCAGGGGCGAGGGCGAGGGCCGAGGCGGCGGACTGTCGGCGCCTGGGACGAGGACGCGGTCGAGTGGGAAGTCAGCGAGTGGTCAGGGGTGTTATATACGGACCGTATCAGGAATGTGGCACGCCTGCGCTAGACGAGGCAGGCGCTAGAGTAGGCCAGTGAGGGACGGGATTGTTTATGTTGTATTCAGCCATCCAACGCCCACCCGCCGAACAAATCGTGGCAGGTGCGCTGGCCCATCTGATTGATGGGCTGACGGTGATCTATGGCCGGGTGCGGCTGGCCCAAAGCCGCCACCCCGACCCGGCCGTCGCCCACCAGTTGCAGCACATCCAGGGTCAGGTGGAGCGGCTGACTCAGCTCGCGCAACTCCTGGATACCTGGACAGGCAATACCTACCCGGCGACCGAGCTGCTCGACCTCAACACGCTGGTGCGCCGTGTCACGCCTACCTGCCGCGAGCGATGCGAGACACCCATCCCGATTGAGCTAGACCTGGGGGAGATTGGGCACGTGGTCGGGAGCCGGCCCGAACTCGAAGCGGCCCTGGGCGAGATTATCATGAATGCCCTGGAGGCTGAGCCGCAGAGTCGGGTGTGCATCCGCACGCGGCGCGAGGGCGACCTGATCCACGTCGAAATCGAGGACGACGGCCCCAGCCTCCCGCCAGACCACATCAGCCTGGCCTATCAACCCTTCTACACCACTAAGTCCGGGCACTTTGGGCTGGGGCTGAATGTCGCGGGCGAGGTCATGGCCCGCCATCGTGGCGACATCCGGCTGCATAGCGAGCCAAGCGGCGGCACGCGGGTTATCCTGTCCCTGCCCACCCTCAACGACTAGACAACTCTATCTGACGCATAAACCCTAAAGGTCGCCGCGACCTTTAGGGTTTCGCTGTCTCGGCCAACTCCGCCACGCGGTTGACCAGGCGATCCAAGTCTATCGGCTTGACCAGGACCTCTTCGACGCCGCGCTCGCTGGCCGGGACATCGCGGGCGCCAGGGTAGTGGGTGAAGACAAGGATGGGCGTGGTCGGCGTCACCTCATGCAGACGGCGCGGCGCCTCCCACAGCGGCTCCTGGTAGGGACGATCCAGCAATTCGGTGACAATCACGGCCACCTGTTCGCGGCGGAGACAGTCCACCGCCGTCTCAATGGAGTGGACCACCAGGGGCGCGCAGGCCGTCTCGGACAGCAAGGCGTGTATCAGCGCGCCCAGTTCGCGGTCTGGCTCCATCACCAGCACAGTCGGCATACGGGCCTCCTTACACGGGATCGCAGCGGCATGGCTGCCATCGGAGCGGGGTATTGAGACCTCACGGCAGGGCCGACCGAAGACCTATCGGCTTCTTTTCGTAGCTCCCCTTACATAGAAACGCTACGGACCGGCTTTCGTTACGGGCGCCCTCACCGTTCGGGATAGAACGCGATACACACCGGCGTCATCACCGATGTTGCCTGGCCCGTGGGTGTGAGGCTGCCCGTCGCGGCGTCAATGCGGAAGGTGACCAGGGTATCCGTGTCCTGGTTGCCGGCGATGAGGAACGTCCCCGACGGGTCAATGTTGAAGTCGCGCGGGTTGCGTCCCTGGGTGAGCGTGTGCCCGCGCGGCGTCAGCGTGCCGTCCGCGTCGTTGACGGCGAAGATCGCCAGACTGTCGTGGCCGCGATTAGAGCCATACACAAACCTGCCCGACGGGTGGATGCGGATGGCCGAGGTGGTGCTCTTTCCCTGGAAGTCGGCCGGCAGCGTGGGAAGCGTCTGCAACGGGGTCAGCACACCGCGCTCCCCATCATAGGCGCAGGCCGTGACCGTCGAGGCCAGTTCATTGATGACGTAGGCGAAGCAGCCCGACGGGTGGAAGACGATGTGGCGCGGGCCAGAGCCGGGGGGCAGGTCGCAGGCGGGCGGGTCATTGGGGGTCAGGGTGCCGTACGCGGGGTCGAAGTGGTAGACCAGGACCTTGTCCAGGCCCAGGTCGGCGACCAGGGCATAGCGGGCGGTGGGGTCCACCGCGATCCAGTGGGCGTGCGCGCTCTCCTGGCGCTCGTGGACGCTGTGGCCCTGGTGGTGGACGACCTCAATCGCGTCGCCCAGGCTGCCGTCCGGCTGGATGGGGAACGAGGCCACGTGCCCGCTGGTGTAGTTGGCGACCAGGACCCAGCGGCCGGTGGGGTCCACGCTGAGGTGACACGGGACATCGCCCTCGGACGAGACGAACTGCTGGAGGCGGGTGAGCGCGCCGCTGGCCGGGTCCACGGCAAACGCCCCCACAGATCCCTGGTCAATCTCGTCCACCACGTAGAGATGGCGCTGGGCGGGGTCGAAGGCCAGGTACGACGGGTTCGACAGGCCGAGCATGTCGCCGGCCGGGGTCAGGGCTCCCGTGGCGCGGTCCATGCGAAAGATGTAGATGCCTTCGCCCTTGCCCTTGACATGGGGCATGGCGCAGGTGTAGCTGCCGACGAAGACAAACAGCGGGGTGTCAGGGGGCTGGGTCATAGGGGTGAACCTCTCCAAACGAGTCTGCCCCTATTGTCTCCCAAAGCCGCGCGCTGTCAACTCTAGAGTGTGGGCGACACGGCTGTCCATCCACCCCAGAGCCAAAACAAAACTCCCAGGGAGAGACGCTGTCGCGCCGCCCTGGGAGTCCACACCGTCGTTTAGGGGTTAGTAGCGACCGTAGCCGCCGCGCCCGCCGCCACCACCACCGCGCCGGTCGCCACCGCCACGGCGGTCACCACCGCCACCGCCGCCGCTCGGCTTCTCCTGGGCCTCGTTGACGCGCAGCTGGCGGTCATCGAGGGTGTAGCCGTCGAACATGCGGATGGCTTCCTGGGTGGCCGCGTCGTCCGCGAACTCCACAAAGCCGAAGCCGCGCATGCGGCCGGTCTCGCGGTCGCTGGGCAGGAACACATCCTGCACCTCGCCCGCCTGGCTGAACAGGTCGCGCAGTTGGTCTTCCGTGGTCCGATAGGACAGGTTGCCGACGTAGATTCTCTTAGCCATGATTCCTCGCTTGTTTCCTTCTGGACGGATGTTCCGTCCCCTGGGGCGCTCCATACGCGCCCGAACTACTTGTGAGATGGGGTGGGATGAGGGGGAGCGGCTACGCGCCCACCATCACCACATCCGCCGCCGCCGGTCCCTTGGGGCCGTTCACGACAGAGAACTCTACCGCCTGACCCTCTTCCAGCGAGCGGTACCCAGAGCTCTGGATAGCGCTGTAATGCACGAACACATCCGGGCCATCCATCTGGCTCAGAAAGCCAAAGCCCTTCGCCGCGTTAAACCACTTCACCGTGCCGGTGACTCGTTCGGACATGCCGATTCCTCCTTGATACAGTGTGTAGATCCGCGTGTCCAACCGAGCCAAAAAAAAGACCGCCACGTGTCACGCGGCGGTCATTCAGTGAAGACTGGGAACAACTTGCTGATGCGTTCTACGGGACTAATTATAAACGAGGGGTCCACAGAATGCAAATTTCGAAAAACTTTCATGGTTTGCCCCAGACTAAAAAGTATGTACACTTACGACGCCCCTGTCCAGGGGGATGTATCCAGTCCCCTGGTCAGCCACTCCTATAGGTGAGACTACTAGAAAGCAGCCCAAAGCACCCCCTCATGCCGGATCATCCGACCGATGAACAGTTGCTGGTCTATGTGCTGGAGGAGCTTGACCCGGCCGAAGTGGCTCTGGTCGCATCCCATATTGCCACCTGTCCCGCCTGCGCTGCCCAGGTAGCGCACTGGCAGAGCCTGGCCGACCTTCTAAAAGGCGATGTGGCTGAGGAACCGCCCCCGGCCACCGTCGCGCGCGCCAAGGCCATCTATCAGCCGCCCTCTACGGCTCCCCCGCCCGCCGCGCCCGCCCCAAGTTCGAGACAGCCCAGCAGCCGGCCCCTCTTCACCCCGGCCTCCATCGCCTCGCTGCTGCTGGTGGTGACGGTTCTGCTGGGGGTCGCCGCCCTGACCACGCTCTCCGGGGTGGGCCAGTTTCTCCGCCAGACCATCCTACCTGGATCAGGCTCGCCGCCGCGTGTGATTCTGCCTACCGCGTCCCCGACAGTCCTGGCCCCGACAACGACGGTGATGTACACGGCGACCGTGCCCGGCGCCCCGCCGCCCTCGCCTTCAGCCCCACCCGCGGCCGCTCCCCTCACCCCGACGACAGCCCCCACCGCGTTCGCCAGCCCCATGCCGACGATCGTCGGTCGGGCCGGCCCAACGGCGTCGGCCACGCCACGGATCGGCGTCGTGGCGGCATCCGTCACACCCGCCCTAGTCGCCAGTGCCGCCGTGCCCCGGCCCGGCTCTATCACCCCACCGCCACCGACGCCTACTCTGCCTGCCGGCTCCCCAGGCCCCACGTGGTCAGCGTCGCCGACCGCCGGCGTGCCGCCCACGGTCAGCGCACCGCCGGCCAGCGCCACCGCTTTCCCCACGCGAACCAGTACCCCTAAACCGAGTGAAGGCGGGAATCCGCCGCCCCCGCCCAGTCCCACTCGACGGGCTGAGCCAACCGAACGCCCTGAACCTACGGAACGCCCTGAACCGACAGAGCGTCCTAAGCCGACGAAACGCCCGGAGCCGACGGAACGTCCCGAGCCGACCCGACGTCCCGAGCCGACCGAACGCCCTCGCCCCACGCCGCGTCCTCAGCCTACGGGTCGGCCTGACCCGACGCGACGGCCTGACCCGACACGCCGCGCCCCCCCTGGACCGCCCTGAACCCCTCGCCAAAGCGCCGCCGCCCCGGTCAACCGGGGCGGCGGCGCTTGCTATTCGGCCATGCGCAGCGGGCCAGTTACTCAGTCCCTCGGCCAGTGCCATCCCAATGGCGGCATTCCTGGTCGGTGATAGTCACCAGCCAGCGGCCCAGGTCCGGCCTGTCCTGAAGCCGAGGCAACTCATCGCACAGCCGGATAAACACCGCCTCGAAGACCAGGTCCCGCGTGGCAGGCGGCAGGTCAGAGGCCGAGGCGACGGTGTACACCAGGCCGGCGTATCGCTCGACCAGACTATCCCAGGCCGCCTGGTCCCCCCCCAGGCAGGCGCGGACCAACTCGGCGTCACGCCGCTGGTCGTCCGCGCCCCAATTCACCGGCAGGACCGCCCCCTCTGCCAGCTGAGCCTCCCCTCTCGCCCTTAGCCTCTCCAAACCGTCACGACGCCTAGCTCCCAAGAGTCCTCTTCCCCTTAACCCCGCTTGCCTGAACTATTCATCTTGCTTTAATGACACCTATCGCCCTGATAAGTAACGGTGAAGTTGTGAAGTATTCCGTGAAAACGCATACTGTAGTCCATCGTACCAAGTCCTATATACTAACGAACGACGCTACCTATATGTTACTTACGCAGGTACAATGGCGGAGGGATGTATAGAGGGTGGGATTGTCATGCCGCCGGCGCGACGTAGCGGAGCACCGCCCAGAAGTGGCACGCACTGCCCGCCAGGACGAACAGGTGCCAGACCATATGGCTGTAGCGCAGACGGTCCCAGACGTAGAACAGGACGCCGCTGGTGTAGAACAGGCCGCCCGCCAGCAGCCACAGGACCCCGGTCGTGGACAGGCTCGCCAGCAGGGGGCGGATGGCGAGGACGCCCAGCCAGCCCATCCCCACATAGAGAGCCGTTGAGAGGCCCTGGTGGCGGATGCCAATCACCGTCTTGTAGAGGATCCCGAGGACGGCCAGGCCCCAGATGAGGCCGAACAGCGTCCAACCCCAGGCGCCGCGCAACACGCTCAGGGTAAACGGCGTATAGGTGCCGGCGATGAGCAGATAGATGGCCGAGTGATCCAGGCGATGGAAGACCTCTTTGGCGCGGGAGTGCGGCAGCGCGTGATAGAGGGTTGAGGCGGCGTAGAGGGCGATGAGGCTGACGGCGAAGACGGTGTACCCGACCAGATGCCAGGCATCGTCACGTTCCAGGGCCGTCAGCAGCAACACCGGGAGGGCGATCAGGCTACCCAGCAACCCCAGCCCGTGCGTCACGGCATTGGCGATCTCCTCACCCAGTGTGGGCGGCCGTCTCTGGCGCATGTTGTCTCCTTCTGTCAAATTCGCTTATGCCAACCGTATGCCAAAATGAGCAACAGGACAGGCTAAATTATAACCAGGCGGGCGTTCAAAGGCGAGTCGCGCAGGTGGCACACTTCTTGCATCCCGCGCCACCAGTTGTACAATCGTTGACCAAACGTTTGTAATATTGGAGACATTGCATGGCACGCACGACCTCGGTTCCTTTCGCTCTCTTCGCGCCGTATAATCCGGCCGTTCAACTCATCGCCGACTTCAACAACTGGCAGCCCACCCACATGACCCGTCAGGACGACGGGTGGTGGGTGACGGAAGTTCAACTGCCGGACGGCGAGTACCACTACAAGTTCCACGTCCAGTCGCTCAGCCCGTGGGCCGAGGGCCAATGGGTAGACGTGGGCGACCCACGCGCCACCCGGGTAGACAGCCTGGGCGGGGAAACGAGCGTGCTTCGCATTGTGGACGGCCAGGTGCGCCAGGACGACTACGTCTGGCAGCACGACGACAAGCCCCTGCCGCCCGACGAGGACCTG
This sequence comes from uncultured Anaerolineales bacterium, assembly GCA_964522005.1. Taxonomy (GTDB): domain Bacteria; phylum Chloroflexota; class Anaerolineae; order Epilineales; family JAHCIE01; genus JAHCIE01. The sequence continues at coordinate 7,436 of CAZFUK010000015.1, forward strand.
GTCATCTACGAGTTGCACATCGGCAACTTCAGCGGCGCCGAGGGCGCAATCGGCACGTACCTGGGGGCCATTGAGAAGCTGGACTACCTGGCCGGCCTGGGGGTCAACGCGGTTGAGTTGATGCCCGTGGGCGAGTTCCCCGGCGATATCTCGTGGGGCTACAACCCACGCTTCCCGTTCGCGCCCGAGTCGATCTACGGCTCGCCCGCCGACCTCAAGCGGCTGGTGGACGAGTGCCACGCCCGAGGCATCCGCGTCATCCTCGACATGGTCTGGAACCACACCGACCAGGACTGCCCGCTGGCCCAGATTGATTTCAAGTACTGGTACCACCCGGAGAACCCCGACCCGCCGGAGCTGCAGTGGGGGTCGAAGCTGGACTACGGCCACTGGGACGAGCACCTGAACCTCAACCCGGCGCGGGAGTTCGCCCGCGACTGCATGCTGCACTGGATGGACACCTACCACATTGACGGCATCCGCTTCGACGCGACGTATGTCATCAACGACTTTGATGTGCTGTGGTGGTTCCGCGAGCAGGTCAAGGCTCATGCCGCCTTCAAGCCCTTTATCCTGATCGCCGAGCACGTGCCTGAGGACCCGGCGGTGACCCAGCCGAGCGGGCCGATGGACGCGGCATGGCACGACTCGTTTGTCCACTGCTTCCAGACGCTGGCCCGCGACGAGGCCTTCCACCTGGACGACCTGATGAACGTCCTGGACGGCCGGCGCCAGGGCTACAGCGGCGCGGTCAACATCGTCAACTACGTCGCCAGCCACGACCACGAGCGGCCGCTGCGCATCCTGGGCGAGGACGGCATCTTTGGCGACCAGGCGTTCCGCCGCCTCCAGTTGCTCTACGGCCTGCTCATGACCGCGCCCGGCATCCCGATGCTGTGGATGGGCAGTGAGTTTGGCGAGTACGAGGAGAAGACGCTGGAGGCGCGCAAGCTGCACTGGGAACTGCTGGGCAACGGCCACAACCAGGACCTCTTCGACTACATCGCCGGCCTCATTCGGCTGCGCCGCGCCTGCACCGCCCTCACGCCGAGTGGGACCAACATGGAGTTCACCCTGGCCGACCCGGAGCGGCAGCTCATCGTCTTCAAGCGGTGGGAGGACGACGGCTGCATGGCCGTTGTCGTCGCCAACCTGGCCGACCGCTACCTGGGCGACGTCGAGATCCCCATGCCGGCCGACGGGGTCTGGCACGAGTGGACGCACAACTACGACTGCCCGGCCGAGGGCGGCGTGCTGCGCGACCAACTGGGCGAGAGCGAGATCAAGGTCTACGTCAACACGTGGTAGCAACGGGACCTGACAGGTTTTCGAAACCTGTCAGGTCTTCAGTTTATCGTAATTTTGGCAGGCTCCCCGGCGTTTTATAGATAGACTGTTTTTCCCTCGCGCGAGGAGCCTCTATGCTGCGCCGTTGCTGGCCCTGGTTATACCCCGTCTTGCTCGTCTGTCTCCTGGCTGGCGCTCTGGCTGCCCAGCCGGCCGCCTCGTCTTCGACCCCACTGCTGCGCCTCAAAGCCGGCATCTTCGACCCCCGCGCCTCGCGTGGGACGGACGCCCAGGCCGAGGCGCAGGCACTGCCCCCCGGCCCTCAACTCCTCATCGCTCAATTCGACCACCCGCCGACCGAAGCCGACAAAGCCGCCCCGCGCCAGGGCGGGGACGAGGTGGGCGACTATCTGCCCGACTATGCCTACCTGGTGCGCGGCGAGCGCGAGACCCTGCCCGGCCTGGCCGCCCTGAAGGGGATACGCTGGGCGGGCGCCTATCGCCCCGAGTACCGCCTGGACCCCGCCGTGGCGCGGCGGACGGCGGCGGGCGAGGTCGTGGTCGAGACGTGGCCGGGCCGCGCGGCGGCGGTCGCCAAGAGCCAGGGCGCGCGCCTCCCGTCGGCGGGTTCCACGGCGCTACGCCTGAGCCTCGCCCCCGCCGCCGTCCGCCAACTCGCCGCCTCACCCGATGTGGTCTGGGTTGGCCCGGCCAGCCGGCTGCGCGTGGCGAACGATGTCGCTCGCAGCGACCGTATCATGCGCATTGAGAGCGTGTGGGACCGGGGCCTGTTTGGCGCGGGGCAAATTGTCGCCGTGACCGACTCGGGCCTGGACGTGGGCGACCTGGCGCGGCTCAACCCCGACTTCGCCGGGCGCATTGTGGCGACCCAGGTGTTGACCGGGACGACGTGGAACGACAGTGTGGGCCACGGGACGCACGTGGCCGGCTCCATCGCGGGGAACGGCGCGCAATCGGGCAGTCACCCTGAGGCGCATCAGTATAAGGGCAGCTTCGCGGGCATGGCGCCGGAAGCGCGCCTGTATGTACAGGCCTTCCAGGTGAACCTGGACAACGGCGAAATCGCGGGCCTACCGGCCGACCTGGAAGACATCTTCGCGCCCGCCTACGCCCACGGCGCGCGGGTGCATAGCAATAGCTGGGGCGGCTCGATGGAGGACCCGGCCAATCCGTGGGGCGGCTACAGCATCGAGTCGCGCACCCTGGATCGCTTTGTGTGGACCCATCCGGACTTCCTGCCCGTCTTCGCGGCGGGCAACGAGGGCACGGACGGCAACTTCGCCCGGGGCGACGAGGGCGACGGCGTGATTGACATGGACTCGATGAGCATTCCCGGCACCGCCAAGAACAGCCTGACCGTCGGCGCGACGGAGAACTTGCGCGCTTCAGGCGGGATGGCGGGCCTACCCTGGCTCATCTTCGGCTTGAATTCCCTGTTTGGCCTTTCGGGCGGCCTCTTCTTGCAGCCGCCGATTGTGATGGACGACGTTTCGAACAACCCGGAGGGGATGGCCGCCTTTAGCAGTCGCGGCCCGACCGACGACGGGCGCATCAAGCCGGACATTGTCGCGCCGGGCACCAACATCCTCTCCACGCGCTCGATGGACCCGGGCTTCAACGCCGACACGTACAGTTGGGGCGTCTACGACGCCAACCCCAAGTACGTCTTCAACGGCGGCACGAGCATGGCTACCCCGCTGACCGCCGGCTCGGCGGCGCTGGTGCGTGAGTTCCTCCAACAGCGGGGCTTCGCCCAGCCGAGCGCCGCCCTGGTCAAGGGGGTGCTGATTCACCACGCCCGCGAGTTGGCCCCGGGCCAGTACGGGACCGGCGCGCAGCAGGAGATTCCGGCGCGGCCCAACTGGGTCGAGGGCTGGGGCCGCGTGGACCTGGGGGGGCTATTCCCAACCGCCCCGACGCAGCAGTGGTTTGACGACCACACGGCCGGCCTGTGGACCGGCCAGACGGCCGACTACAGCCCCGCCGACCACCGCCTGACCGTCGTCAACGGCTCGGTCCCGCTGCGCGTCACGCTGGTCTGGTCGGACTACCCGGCCGCCCTCGCCGCGCAGACGCAACTCGTCAACGACCTCGACCTGGAAGTGACCTCACCTAGCGGCGCGGTCTACCCGCTGTCCATTGACCGCGTGAACAACGTGGAGATGGCGGAGATTCGGACACCCGAACTGGGCGCGTGGCGGGTCACGGTGCGGGCGGTCAACGTGCCGCAGGGGCCGCAGCCCTTTGCCCTGGTGGTCACGGGCGGCCTGGGCGAGGCCGTGCCCCCGACACCGACCCCGCCGCCCTACACCGGCCCGCGCCCCTACAGCGTCTACCTGCCGCTGGTGAGCGTGGGGGGCATCGCCAAATAGCATAAGGCCCTAATACCGGACTTCGCCCTCGACCTTGCCGAAGTTGATGCGCGAGCCGCTCGCCAGCGGCGCGTTGCGGCCCGGCGGCACGTCGCTGACCGCTCCCTCGCTCGTCGTCAGCGTCCAACTCGCCTGCGTCAGGTTCTTGAGGCCCCACAGGCCCGGGTTGGTCGGGTGCTGCGTCACGTGGGCGACGGGCTGCGAGAAGTCGTAGAGCCGCTGGTCGTCAATGTGGTGCGGGTAAAGCTGGGTGTCGTGGTTGAGCATGACCACAACCCGGTTGAGCAGGATGCGGTAGGGCAGCCTCAACTGGGTTCCGCACGACCAGCAGGCGCCGGGCTGGCCGCCTGACGCCCGCAGCGCGTCGGCGTCGTAGAAGTTCTCGGACCCGCACTGGGCGCAGTAGAAAATCGAGTCGCGCAGGTGGATCATGGCCTGCCGCCAGACGCTCTCGGTCACGCGGTCGTGCGGCTCCTTCAGCCCGACGGTAAAGGACTTGATGAACAGGTCGCGCACGAACTGCGGGTAGAGCGGCCAGAAGGCTAGGGCGTTGTCATGCTCGCCCGGCACGGGCGCGTTCGACGTATCGCGGGGGTCGAAGATGAACAGCGGGTCGGTGCCATAGAGCTTGTTCATGGCCGGCAGGTCGAGGCACTTGATCTCAAGTTCCTTACGGCCTTCCAGCGGGTGGTGGACCATGAGCATGTAGAACAGCAGCACGGCCAGCGAGTACAGGTCGGTGTAGGTGTCGGGCTTGGCCTCGCCGCGCACCACCTCTGGCGCCATGAAGCGCGGCGTGCCCAACACCCCGCCGATGGTGCTACCGGCGGTGATCACGTTGTCGTTGTCGGCGATGAGGACGTCGCCCGTCTTGGGGTCAAAGAAGACGTTGCCGAACGAGATGTCGCGGTAGCACAGCCCGCGTGTGTGCAACTGGTAGAAGCTGTCGGAGATGAGGTAACACGCCGTCGCCAGGGCGCGGAACGACGGCTCGATGCGCCGCTTCATCATGTCCACGATGCCTTTATACTGGGGCGGGCGCAGCGGCATGACATAGCCGAAGCCCTGGACGCCGCGCGCCCTCGCCAGCGCCTCCGGCCACAGGAAGCGCTCGTTGGGCGCGCCCTTGCCGATGAGCGTCTTGAGGCTCACCTCTTGGGAGGTGGTGGCCGAGGCCGGAAAGTACCACTTGAGGGCGAGGGTCTTGCCGTCCAGCGTGGCGCGATAGACCTCGCCCTGGCCGCCGCCGCCGAGGAAATCATCAATACGGCATAGGCTGGTAACCGTTTTCTCCTTGCCGTCCTCCTTGACCATTTTTTCCACCTGCACCGTCTGCCCCAGCTTCAAAATCTGAT
>CAZFUK010000015.1:12570-19622 GCA_964522005.1 uncultured Anaerolineales bacterium
CTGTTCGCCCTGTGCCGCACGACGCCTGACTTGACATTCCACGCCCCGCGCCGGTTGCCGCTCAGGTCACACTCCTCGATGCTGCCGCCGCCGCCGCGCTCGACCCAAACCCCATCGAGGTTGCGCTGGACGCGGCAGCGGAGGAGGGTGGGGGCGCCTGCCACAATCATCACCCCCTGGTACTGGTTGTCCACGATGTCGCAGTCCTCCAACAGGCCACGGCCCTGGTCGGTGACCAGCACGCCGACCTCACAGCGTTGGACCCGCACGCGGTGGAGCGTTGGGTTGGCGCCTTGGGTGATCTGGACGCCGTTTTGCCCCATGTGGTCCACCTCGCAGTCCTCCAGCGCCCCGGTCGCCCGGTCGTAGAACAGGACGCCGGTGTGCGAGCCGTCGAGGATGTGGCAGCGTCGGGCATCCAGGCTGGCCGTGGGGCTGCCGACGGCGATACAGGCGCGGCCCTGGGCCGAGACGCGGCAATCATCCAGCGTCAACTGGCCGGCCGTCACGTCCACCGCCACCCCCTGGTCCACCGCGCCGCGCCGCGTCAGCGTCAGGTTGCGCAGCGTGGCCTGGGGCGACGTGGACTGGATACACGGCGAGGTCAAGCTCTCAATCACCGTCTCGCCCGCCCGCCCGTTGCCGATGATCTCGACCGGCCGGTCTAGCTTCAGGCTCTCGCGGTAGACGCCCGGCTGGACCAGGATGCGGCCGTTGAGGGCGGCATTCCGAATCGCCTCAGCGAGGGTGCGGTAGTCGCCCTTGCCCATCGCGTTGACAATCAGTTGGAGGCGCGGGGCAGGGGGGGCCGGCTGGGCCGGGGGCTGACCGGCGGTGGCCGTGGCGCGCTTGGAGCGCCCCCCTTTGGCTCCGCTGCCTGCCGCGGCCGTCGGCTGGGACGTCGTCTTGGGCGGGGCGGCGGCCTGGGTTGTGGTCTTCTTGGACCTGGGTTTAGGCTCGGCCTGGGCCAGCGGGTCCACCGTGGGGGGCGGCGCTGTCTTCAGGGCGCGCGGGCGTGGGGCGGGCTTGGGGGGCATGACCCCCAGGGCCATGGCCCAGGTCTCGACGGCCCACTGGGCGAACGCGGGCGCGATGCCCAGGTTGTCATGCAGGCGTTGGGCCAGACGGTCTACAGTCAGTGACAGGGGCACGCCATTGCTGGAGACGAGCAGATCCGTTGGAATACGCTCGCGTAGGGCGTTGACCAGGAGGTTGACCTCACGACGATGGTCAGGCAGCAGGTCGCGCAGCAGCGCCTCGAAACGGCGCGGGTCGTCCAGCACCGACCGGCCATAGTGGGTCAGGATGTCGCCTAGCTTGTCGCGGGCCTCGGCCGAGCCAGACGGGGCGCTCATCGGTCACTGTCAGCGTCAATGCGGCTGGCGACGCCTGTCACCTCGCCGCTCCGACCGCACCAGGGGCAGGTCAGCTTGCCGCCCTTGCCGTCGTAGCAGAAGATCCGCCCGCAGCCGCACTTGACCAGGCGCCGGGCGAAGCAGTGCGGACAGCCGGGATAGTCCTTCTCGTAGTCGAAGCTGCCCTCCAGGACGGTGCGGTCGTAGCCCTCGCGCTTGGCGCGGTCCTCTGGAATGGCGAACGCCCAGTCCGCCTGCCAGCGGCCGGGCATCTTCTCCTCGTAGCGCACGCCAAAGGGCTGCCGATTGACGCGGCAGCGGGCGAGTAGAATGACGACGTGGGGTTGGTCAGGCATCCTGTCCTTCGTCCTCCGCCTGCCCCCCGCTATGGGGGGTCCTCGGTCCTTCGTCCTCCGTCAGCCGCTCGTCCTCGCGCCAGACCAGCGCCACGGTGATGTCGTCGCCGCTGCCGGCGGCCGAGGCTTCGCTCAGCCAGACCTCCAGGTTGGCGCGCACGGCGTCCAGCCCGTCGGCCCGAATCAACTCCACCAGGTCCGCGCCTACCTGGAGGAACCCCTGGTCGTCGCGGAACGAGTTGGGGTAACCGTCGGTGGTCAACAGAGTGAGGGCGGGCGGCGGGCCGCTGAGGGCCTGGAAGGCGAGCCGAAAGTCGCGCCAGGCCTGCTTGCCCGACAGGGACGTGGTCTCGTTGGCGAACAGGCGGCGGTCACCCGGCAGGGGCCGCTGAACCTCCAACTCATCCGACACGGTCAGGATGTCGCCGTCACCCAGTTGCAGGAACAGCAGGTACTCGCGCGTCACCAGGGCGGCCAACAGGGTCGCACCGTAGACGAGCAAGGGCTTCTCGGCCACCCGCGCCACCGTCGCCTCGCCCTCGCGCTCGGCCAGCTGGCCCCACTCGTCCTCGCGCACCGGATCGTGCTCCAGGTCGGCCTCGACGGCGGCTTGCCAGCGCCGCACCATCTGCTGGGGCAGGGTCTCCTCGGCCAGCCGCTTGACCGCCGTGAGGGTCGGCGCGGCGTCCTGGTTGACCACGAACTCGGCCAGCGTCTCGGTCGCCGTCAGCACGGCCAGCATCGCGCCCCGGTCGCTGCGAAAGCACTTGGCGCTGCCGTGGCCGTCGGCCACGGCGACGATGACCGGCACGCCAGCACCCGACTCGGGCAGCCAGCGCAGCGCGTCCTGGTTGGGCAGGTCGGCGCGCACGTGGGACGCCCCTCGGACGGTGCTGCCGATGACGGAGTAGCCAGTCCAATCCTGGGCCAGCATGTCCCGCTCTACCACACGTCACCCGGCGAGGCCGGTCCCTGGTTCGGGTCGGGCGGGGCGGGGATGGGCACGTTCACGCCGGCCGCGGCGGCCGCCGTCTGGCTGGCGGGCGAGGAGGCCGACTTGAGCACGGCGGTCGAGACCCACTTGATGTGCTTGACCAGGGCCTCCGGGTTGTTGGCCTCGAGGGGTTGCAACTCGCTGTTGCCGATGAACGACTGGAGCACGTTGCGGTCGGCGTCGCTGCCGATGGCGATGGCGATGCGGACGGACTTCTTGCCCCACGGCGTGTTCATCAGCGTCTGCAAGCCCGTCTCCCAATCGTCGGTCGGCTGACCGTCCGACATGAGAACGAGGACGGGCGGCAGGGCCCGCTCGGTCATGGGCGGTATCTTGAGCTGGTCGGCGACGGTGGCGAAAGCCTTGCCCATGTCGGTGACGCCGCCGGCCTTGAGGTCGGTCCACTTGAAGTCCGCCACAGGCGTCGGCTGGGAGAGGTGCCACTGGGCGCCGCTGGAGAACGCCAGGGCGCGCACGAGGACCTGGGCGTTGGGGTTGTCGTCGGCCACCTTCTGCATGTGCGGGATGGCGTCGCGGATGGCGAAGTTGAGCGCCTGAATCTTGTCGCCGGACATGGAGCCGGAGCAGTCGGCAATCCAGATGAAGTGCAGCGGGCGGGTCGCCAGTTCGCCGCCGGGTCGTTTAGCCATATGTCCTCCTGGTCTTTAGGGCCGCCCTGGGCGCGGTTTCCCCGCCTACAGAGCGTGGGCCTACTGTACCTATACGCATAGCGGCGGGCCTGGGTTGCGCGGGGGCTACCCGTCCAATAGCTTGTAGAAAAACACCGTCGGGTCCGCGCCGCCGTCGCCGTTGAGGGCGAAGCGGGGCACCACGCCCGCTTCAGTCCAGCCCAGCTTGCGGTACAGCCCTTCGGCCAGGTCGCCCTGGCGCGTGTCTAGAATCAGTGTGGTGCGGCGGTGCCGCCGCGCCTGGGCCTCGACCTCGGCCATGAGAGCCTGGGCAATCCCCCGCCGCCGATAGCGCGAGTGGACGAGCAGCTTGGCGACCTCGCCACGGTGGCGGCCGTTGGGCCGCTGCGCCAACTCCAGTTGGACCGAGCCGGCCAGGGCATCGTCGTCGAACGCGGCCAGCAGCAGGCGCGAGCCATCGGCGACCTGGGCCAGTGTGGCCGTCCAGTAGGCCCGGGCTTCGGCCGGGTCGAGGGGCGGCAGGAAGCCGACCGACGCGCCGCCGTCCACCGCGTCGCGTAGCAAGTCAACCAGTGAGTCTAGATAGTCGTGGGCCTGGGGAGCCGTCAGCAGGGAAATGCGCAACATGGACACACCGCCGTGGCTTAGAGGGTGGGTGACGGCTAAATTATAGCACACATCGTGGCCTATGCTTCAGTCGGCTGTTCTAGGCGGAAAACGGGTTTCCGTTGGCAGGCGATAGGCAAACCTCTGGCATAGCTTGTGCTACTAGCGGGGCAGCCAGCAATCAACCGCCACTCGATCATATCCATCATACCGATCATAGCGATCATAAGGAGAGCAAACATGGAAAGTCACTCTAAGGTGCTGGGGCATCCCATCCACCCGATTCTGATTGTGTTTCCGTTGGGCTTGTTGAGCACGTCTGTCCTGGTTGACATTGTGCGCCTGATAACCGCGAATACGCCCCTGGCGTACGTCTCGTTCATCATGATCATCGCCGGTCTCATTGGTGGCGTGGTGGCCGCCGTCTTTGGCCTGTGGGACTGGTTCCACATCCCCGCCGGTACCCGCGCGAAGACCATCGGGCTGTGGCATGGGCTGCTCAATATCTTTGTGATCGTCCTCTTCGGCTATAGCGCCTACCTCCGCGCCGGTCAGCCCAACAATGTACCGGATGGGCCGGCCTTTATCCTGGCCCTGGCGGGCCTGGTTATTAGCGGCTTGAGCGGCTGGCTCGGCGGCGAGCTGGTGGACCGGCTCGGCGTCGGCGTGGACCACGGCGCCAACCTCAACGCGCCCAACTCCCTGTCGGGCCAGCCGGCCAGTGAGGGCGCCAGCCGCGAGACACCCGCCCAGACCAGCGCGCGCTAAGCATCGTTGGGCAGACATCAAAAGGCCCTAAGGGTTTCAGCCACCCTTAGGGCCTTTCTGTTGCTAGGCCGTGGCCTGCGGCGCCGACAGTTCGGTCGCCTCCTTGATCCAGGCTTCGACCTGGGCCAGGGTCGGCGCGTGGTGAGTAATCTTCTTCTCGTCGTTGGTCGCCTTGAGCTTGGCCTGCAAGTTGGCGGCGGTGCGGTGCTGCAACTCCTTGCACGAGTCCACGCCGCACTCTTCGAGCAGGTTCGCCATCTCGGTCCCGACCCCCTTGAGCCGCATCAGGTCGGCGCGGTTGATCAGTTCAGTCAACTGGGCGCTGGGAATGCCCAGTTTCTTCGCCAAAGCCCCCTTGCGCGGCCCATTGTTGGTCTGCTCCAGCAGTTGCTCGACGGTCATGATGCCGTCCCCCTCCAACTTCTCGCGCACCGCCTCCTCCAGCCCCTTGATCTCGCGGATCTTATGTGACGCCATACCTGCCTCCTTGTACGTGTCTCGGTCATGTTGACCGTCTCGGACAAGAATCAGCAAGAGTCGTGCACAGGCTAGTGGCCCAGGACCTGGCGCGTTACACTGCGCGCTTGCTCTTCCGACTCGGTCCGCCAGCACTGATCGGCCTTGCAACGGGTGATAATGTCGCGCACTTCCTCAGGTGAGTCGGACAGAATCAGCAGGTCCAGGTCGGCGGCCGAGATTTTGCCCTCGGCCAGCATGGTGTTCTTGAGCCAGTCCAGCAGCCCCTGCCAGTAGGCCGAGCCGTACAGGATGACCGGGAAGTTGTAGACCTTGCCCGTCTGGATGAGCGTCAGCGACTCGAAGAGTTCGTCCAGCGTGCCGAAGCCGCCGGGGAAGATGACAAACGCCTGGGCGTACTTGACGAACATGGTCTTGCGGACGAAAAAGTAGTGGAACTCGATGGCAAGGTCCACATGGGGGTTGATCCCCTGCTCGAAGGGCAACTGGATGTTCAGGCCGACGGAGCGCGCCCCCGCCGCCCGCGCGCCCTTGTTGGCCGCTTCCATGATGCCGGGCCCGCCGCCGGTGATGATGGTGAAGCCCGCCTCACCCAGCAGCCGCGCCGTCTCCACGGCCTGCTGGTACAGCGGGTCGTCCGGTTTCACTCGCGCCGAGCCAAACAGGGTGACGGCGTCGTGCACGTCGGCCAGGGCGTCGAAGCCCTCGACAAACTCGCCCATGATGCGCAGCACGCGCCAGGGGTCGGTGTGGGTGAAAAGCCCGTCCTCGGGTTTGGGGGTCTCCAGCAGCCGCTGGTCCTCGGTGGGCCGGCCGCTGCGCGCGGCGCGGTTGAGGGTTGGGCTGGGGGTGTAGCCCGGCCGCCGTCCGTTGCCTGTCTCGTCTGCCATCGCCTGCCTCCTTCTATCGCTCCTAGACCCTAAAGGTCTTGAAGACCTTTAGGGTCTAACTCTGGGCCAGGGCGAGGCGACCTCGCCCCTACTGTCCCTGAATGGAGCAAAAAGAGTGCCCGGCCTCATCGGGTGAGGCCGGGCACTAGCAGCATTCGCTAAGCCTTATTGCTGGGGCTGCTCAGCCTGGGGCTGACCTTCGGCCGGCGCTTCGGGCTGGTTGAGGGCTTCGAGGCGCTTGTCCAGGGCGCGCAGGACGGTCACGCGGTTGTGGTGCGTCTCCTCGTAGGCGCGGACGGCCTGCAGCCGCTCGGCGTCCAGACCCTCGAACTGCGCGGTGATCTCGTCCACCGTCATGCCGCCGTAGTTCGGGAGGGGCATGCGGTCGGACAGGAGGCGGTCCACGGCGCGCAGGACACCCTGGCGGTTCTCGTGCTGCTCCTCGAAGCGGCGCACCTTCGCCAGGTTTTCGTCGCTCAGTTCGGGCAGGCCTTCCACCACGTCGCGCACGGTGCGCCCGACATAGTCCGCCATGCCGATTTCATCGGCCAGGCGGCGGTCGGCGGCGCGGATGACCGTCACGCGGTTGGCATGGGCGGCCTCGTACCCGCGGACCTTGAGCACCTGGTCCACGTCCAGGCTCGCCACCTGGTCCATGATCTGGGCCGCGCTCAGACCCCGATACTCGGGCAGGGGCTGGCGCTTGTCAAGCTGCTCCTGCACGGCGTCCAGGACACCCTTGTGGGCGTTGTGGGCCTGCTCGTAGCGGCGGACCTGCTCCAGGTCTTCCTCGCTCAGTTCGGGCAGGCGCTCCAGAATGTCGGGCACCCGCAGCTCATCGTAGCCCCGGAACGGCAGCCGCTCGGCTTCCGCCTTGCGCTCGGCGGCGCGACGCTCGGCCTCGGCCTTGCGCTCGGCTTCCTGGCGCTCGGCTTCCCGGCGCTCAGCAGCGGCCT
>CAZFUK010000015.1:19722-21819 GCA_964522005.1 uncultured Anaerolineales bacterium
TCGGCCTTGCGCTCGGCTTCCTGGCGCTCGGCTTCCCGGCGCTCAGCAGCGGCCTTGCGCTCGGCGGCGCGGCGCTCCGCCTCGGCCTTGCGCTCGGCTTCCTGGCGTTCGGCTTCCCGACGCTCGGCGCGAGCCTTGCGCTCGGCCTCGCGGCGCTCCGCCTCGGCCCGGCGCTGCGCCTCTTGCTCGGCGGTCTCAATGGCCGTCTCGAGCCGCGTGTTGAGCTGGTCCACCTTGCGCTCGACGGTGCGCATCTGGTTCCGCGTGCCCAGGTCCAGGTCTTCCACGAGCTGCTCCGGGCGAAGCTCAATCTCGACCTCGGCCGGCTCCCAGCCCGTCTCCGGCTGGCTCTCGTGTTGATACAGCGGGGTGCGCGGGCGGCGGCTGACCTCCTGGCCCCGCTCTTCCAGGCGCTCTAGCATCTCCATCGTCTCACGCTGCGTCAGGGCGATGGCGCCCAGGGTGACGAGCCAACTCGTCCGGGCCATCTTGGCGGCCCGCTTCGTCATTGTAGTCACTGGTCGAAGTAGCATCTGTCTCTCCTATCTCAGCGTCTAAACTTCTCTTAGACGGCATGTCTGACACACCGCGTTATAAATAAAGCAAAGAGTGTGCCAAAATAACGCGCTGCGTCACTTATTGGTGGCGCAGCGCGTCAAAAACCTTACATCTGTCGGACGCGTCAACGCTCCCACTTGGACGAAATGGGCGGTCCGCTCCGCCCGGCCAGGTCGGCCTCGACGGCGATCCTCACAGGTCCGCTTCTGAGGGCGCGGAAGCGCAGGCTGAACAGGCGGCCGTCGGTCGCTGGCGCGTCGCCCAGGCGGACCGCCGTGAAGGTCCACTCGCCCTGGCGCGCGTCCCCCTGGTTACGGACGACGAACGCCTGGGCCGGGTCGAAGAAGGCGCCGACCTCGGCGCGGTCGCCCACGGGAGCCAGTTGCCGAGGGTCGAAGCGCAGGCGGACATCAGCGGCGGCCACGCTCCGCCCATCGCGGACGGCGACCTCGACCGTAAACGTCTCGCCCGCCTTCACCCGCTCCGGCGCCTGGACAACCAGCCGGCCGGCCGGGGCCGCTTTCGCCTCGGCGTCGCTCTGCTGGGAGGGCAGCGGCTGTAACGGCGGGCAGGGGGATGACGGGGTCGCCTCGTTGTAGTTGCCTCCGACCATCACCAGGTCCGCCAGGTCTACCTGCCCACTGGCGTCAATGTCGGGCGGCGCGCCGCGCGTGACGAAGGACCCATAGGCCGCGCCGATGGAGACCAGGTCGGCGATGCCGATGACCTTATCGCCGTTGATGTCGCCGCCAAGCAACTGGAAGGTGGGCAGGCTCACGTCGCCCCCGCCTGTGTTGACGGCCATACACCGCTGGAGGTAGAGGCTGTGGCCGGCGGTGAGGTCGTACTGGCCGGCGGGCAGCACCAGGGTGAAATCGCCCGGCCCGGTGGTGAACGTCTCATAGGCCCCTGCCGCCACCCGTATCCCACCATGGAAGCCGCGCCGCTGCATCTGAACGCGGCCTCGGATGGCGCGCCCCGGCACCTGCGCCACCTTAGCAACAAAGGCATCAAAGACAAAGGCGTCCCACGGGGCATTCGGCCCGCCGCTGTAGGTCAGGTCCGGGCCGCCGAGGACAGGGAAGCTGACCTGGGGAGAATCAGTCCAGCCCGCGATGTAGGCCGCGCCCGCGCTGTCCACTGCCACGCTATACCCCTCGTCGTAGCCCGCGCCGCCGATATAGCCCGCGTAGGCGAAGGCCGCGCCGCCGGGGGTGACCTTGACGAGGTAGGCGTCCCCGGCACCGTTAGAGGTCAGGTCGGGGCCTTCGGTGACGGGGAAGCTCGACTCCGTGGAGCCGGTAAAGCCGGTGACATAGGCCGCCCCCGCGCCGTCTACGGCGACGCCTTCGGCCACGTCCACCCCGGTCCCCCCGATGTAGCCGGCGTAGGCCAGCCCCGTCCCGTCGGCCCCCACCTTGGCGATGAAGCCGTCAAAGGGTTGGTCGAACAAGCCGCCGGCAAAGGTCAGGTCAGGGCCGACGGCGACCGGGAAGGTGTTCTGATCCGAGGCGGTATAGCCCGCTACGTAGGCGTTGC
>CAZFUK010000016.1:0-21783 GCA_964522005.1 uncultured Anaerolineales bacterium
AAGCCCTTGGCGGAGCGGCGTTCGCGGCCGCCCACCCAGAAGGCTGTGGTGGCCGCCAGGACGAACGTCAGCGCCATGAGCAGCGGGCCGACCAAGGCGGCGCGGGGGGCGTTCAGGTGGCTGGGGTCGCCGAAGTCGTAGGCCAGCGTGGTCAGGGCCACGGCGAGCAGGCTGCCCAGGGCCAGGCCCGTCTCGGTCGTCGGCGCGTCGGCCGCCTCCGCCTGGGGCCAGGGTGAGCGGACCAGGAGCGCGGCGAACAGCCAGAAGAGAAGCTGAGTGGCGGGCATGCGGAAGCCGAAGCTGATGTCTACCAGGTGGGCGACGACCGAGGCGAGCGCGACGGCGGTGAGGGGGGAGACCGAACGGCTGAGCGGGCTCTGACCGCGCCAGAGGAGGACCCGCAGTACCAGGAAGAGGAACAGCCCGGCGACCAACCCCAGCGACAGCCCCAGCCCACTCAGCGCCCAGTTGCCCAGCAGGACGACCGGGGCCAGAGCGCCGAGGCCGCTGCCGAGGAGCAGACAGGCCAGGGCGACCACGCGGGCCTGGGGTGGGGCCAGCATGCCGACGGCGCCCAGACCCAGCAGCAGGACCCCGCCGTACAGGAGCAGGTGGGCGACCAGCCCCAGCAGCCCGGTGGAGGCCAGGACGTCCAGGGTGATGTTGTGGGCGCGGTCGGGCAGGCTCTCGGCTGTGCTGCCCACAAGGGCCGGCGAGTAGTAGGGGAGGACAACGTTGCTAAAGGTCTCAGGCCCATACCCCAGCAGCAGGCGCACGGGGGAGGCCGCCATCAGGGTGGCCGTGCTGTTCCAGAGGACGAAGCGGAAGCCCACGGACCCGCGTGTGTCCAGGAGACGCGTGGCGCGGGCCAGGGGCGACTGGGCCAGGGGGTCGGGCCGCGTTGGCGGGGGCAGCGCCCGTATTACCAGCCCGACCGCCAGCAGGCCGGCGACCAGCCCCACGCCCACCAGCCCCAGCACCAGCCGGCGCCGGTCGCGCAGAAATGCCCAGACCAGGAACAGGACGGCCAGCGCCGCCAGCAGACCCAACGTTGGCCCTCGACTGTAGGTGAGGAGCAGGGTCACCCCTTGCAGCGCCAGCAGGACAACGAGGCTGAGGGCCAGCACGCCACCGGCGAGACCGAGGCGACCGCCGCGTCGGAGGTGGTCCACGACCTGGCCCAGGCGATAGAGCGTCAGGGGCACTACGAGGCACAGGTAGGCGGCCAGGTAGAGGGGATGGCCGAGGGTGGAGAAGAGGCCGGGCCGGTTCTCACCGGTCCAGGGAATGGGGTCCAGGCCGAACTGCTGGGCCAGGCCGAAGAGGCAGACCGGCCAACTGGCGAGCAGAATCGCCGTAACGAGCCTCTCCGCCTGCTCCCTCCGCCGCAGGTAGGCGGCGGTCAGCAGGAAGATGGCGCAGTAGCTCAAAATCGTGTCGGCGCCTTCCAGGCGTTGGTAGCTGCCCCACAGGCTCAGGCGCGGCGCGATGGACGTCAGGCTGGTGACGACGTAGACCAACGCCAGGTAGAGGACGACGAGGACCAGCGGCGAGATGGCCCAGGTCGGACGCGTCGCCGAGGCCGTCCCCGCTGTGGGCCGCTGTTTGGCGTTCAGCCAGCCCAGCCCGGCCTGGACGAGCCAGACGAGCAGCATGAAGACGGCCAGGTATTGGACAAAGACAAGCTTGGCCGAGGCAAAGGGTCGGGGGGAATAGCTGCTGAAGAGTAAGGGGGTAATGATGGCGGCGGTCAGCCAACCGGCTTCGAGCAGAGCGTTGGCCCACGCCTGACCCTGGGCCTGTGCAGCGGTCTCCTGGTGCTCGCCTGTTTCTCCATCTGACCGCGTAGACCGCGCCTCTGACAGGGGAGACCGATCATGTTTCGTCTTGACAGCCATGCCACTCAGATTCTTTCTCAAGGCGATTGTGTCAGCCAGGGGTGGCCGCGACATGGCGGAGCGTGTTAGTACGCGCCCTTGCCTCGCAGCACCGCCCCAATCGTCTTGAGTATGATATGCACATCCAGGAGAAATGAATAATTCTGAATATAGTACAGGTCGTCCTCGGTATGGAGGTGCATGGGGCGGTCGCTGCGGCCGTTGACCTGCCACCAGCCGGTCATGCCAGGCGGCACGGCGAAGCGGCGGCGCTGCCACGCCTGGTACTGGTTCACCAGCCACGGCAACTCAGGACGCGGCCCGACCAGGCTCATATCCCCTTTGAGTACGTTCCACAGTTGAGGCAGCTCATCCAGGCTCGTGCGGCGCAGGACGCGGCCGACACGGGTGACGCGGGGGTCGTCCTTGCGTTTGTGGGGCAGGGGAAGGTCGGCGCGGGCCGCGCCCGGCGTGCCTGGGTCCGCCGCTGCGCCCATGGAGCGGAACTTGTACATCCAGAACAGGCGGCAATTCTCGCCCACGCGCTGCTGCTTAAAGATAATCGGACCGGCTGAGTCGAGCCGGATGGCGAGGGCGATGAGCAGAAACAGGGGTGCGCCGAGCACGAGGCCCAGGACGGCCAGGGCCACGTCGAACACCCGCTTCACCACCTGCCGCACGCCATCAATGGCCGGCTCGCGCAGCCCGATCATGGGGATACCGCCGAGGTCGGCCAGGCGGGTGCGCGCCAGGGCCAGGTCAAAGTAGTCTGGCACGATCCAGACATGGACCGGCCACCGCTGCAAGTCCAGGGCGAGGCGGGCTACTTTGTCATGCTCACGCGGCGGCAGGGTAAAGACGACCTCGGTGACGCCCAGGCGAGCGATGAGGTCGGGCGTATCTTCCAGGCCGCCCAGCACTCGCGCCCCGCCGACGGTCTGGCCCCGGCGCGACGGGTCATCGTCCACATAGCCGACGATAGTCAGCGCGGCGGAGGACTGCCGCAGCAGGGAGGCCGCCACCTCCAGGCCGACCTGGCCCGCGCCGACAATCAGCGCCCGCGTCGGCTCCCGGCCGGGGCCGCGCAGGGGGAGGAGCAGGCGCACGAGGAGGTGAGCGCCCACTAGCAGCGCCAGGTCAATCAGGCCAAAGTAGATGAACAGCAGGCGGGACACCTCGCGGAAGGAGAGGTAGAGCGCGCCGGCCAGCAGCAGGGTGGAGACGACGGCGGCCAACGTCAGGGCGTAGAGTTCCTCACCCAGGCGGTCGGTGCGCCTCGGCTGGTAGACAAAGGCCAGCAGCGAGCCGGACCAGATGACGCCGACGATGAGATAGAGGCTGGGGTGGAGCGCGATGTCGCTGGCGGACAGACGTTCGCCATAGGGCACGGCCAGGCGAACGACCTGTGCCAGCCACAGGGCGGCTTCGGTGACGAGGAGGTCGAGCAGGAGCAGGGCAACCACGAGATTGGCGTCAAGGCGCTTGCCCATCGTTGTCAACTCTTATACGCGGTAGAACACCGGCCAGGACCGGCGGAGGTTGAATCAAGTGGTAGCTACACGTACTCCAATAACGCAAACAGTGAGAGACAGATACGGCCTAGGGGGCACGGAGTAGCCGTTGGAACAGGGCTTCATACTCGTCGGTCACCCGCTCCCAACTGTAGTGCTGCTGGACCCACGCGGCTGCCCGGCCTCGGTAGTCCTCGACCAGCGCCGGCCGGGTCAAGAGTTCGGCCAGCCGCACGCGGAGCGCCTGCGCCCCCCGGCGGCCCTCGTAGGCCAGCCCGGCCGGCCCCATCGTCTCCAGGTTCTCGGCCGTATTGTGGGCGACGACACAGTTGCCGAAGGCCATCGCTTCCAGCAGGGCGGGGTGCGTGCCGCCGACGCCCGATGTCTCGACAAAGGCGTAGGCGTTGGAACTGAGTTCGCGGTAGCCCTCACCGAACAGGTAGCCGGTGAAGACAACGTTGGGACCGGCCAGCCCGCGCAGCCAGGCTTTGTAGTCGTCGGCGTAGGGCGCGTCACCGACGACGACGCACTTGAAGTCGGTGCGCAGCCCATTGAAGGCTTCGACCAGGTGATGGGCGCAGTTCTCCGGCACGAGGCGGCCGACAAAGAGAACGTAGCGGCGGGGCGTCAGCCCAAACTGCGCCAGATACGGCCCAGGCGGCAGCGGCGCCACGTCCGAGCCGTAGGCGATGTAGCGCGCCTCCGCGCCGTAGCGCTGGCGGTAGTAGGCCTGGACGACGCGCGAGTCGGTGACCACGACGTTGGGCAGGATGGTGGCGAGGTACTCGGCGGCCTGGATATAGCGCTTGGCGAGCGGCGGCCACTTGTCGCGCTTCCAGTCCAGCCCGTCCACGTTCAGGACGCTCTTCATGCCGGTCAGACGGGGGAGCCAGGTGACCGGGCTGTTGCCGGCGATGAAATAGAGCGCGATGTCCGCGCGGCGGACCGTCAGGTCGAGGGTCGAGAGCAGGCTGTGGACGATGGTATCCAGGTACTTGTTGGCGATGGTCGGCAGTTTGACCAGCCGCATGCCCTTGTACACCGGCTGGTCATAGGTGATGTGGTGCGCGCGGCAGTAGACCGTCACCTCGTGCCCCCGGCCGGCCAGCCGCGAGCCGAGTTCTTCCACACACGTCTCGAAGCCGCTGTAGCTGGCGGGCACCCCCCGCGTGCCGAGCATCGCGATGCGCATCCTGTCCTTCCCTACCCCTGGCGCCTGGCGACCTGGCGGTACACCGCCAGCGTCCGCCGCGCCGTCTCGTCCCAGGCGAACTCGGCCGCCCGTCGGAAGCCCCGCTCGCGTAGCGTACCCCGCACGCCTTCATCCCGCAGCACACTCAGGACGGCCTCGGCGATGGCCCGCACGTCGGTGGGCGGCACGAGCCGCGCCGCGTCGGCGCACACCTCGGCCACCGCGCCAACGTTGGAGGCCACCACCGGCGCGCCGCAGGCCATCGCCTCCAGGGGCGGCAGGCCGAAGCCTTCGTAGAGTGAGGGGTAGATGAAGACGCGGGCAGCGTTGTAGAGCCTGACCAGGTCATCGTCCGGCAGGTAGCCGGTGAAGACCACCGCGTCCTCCAGCCCGTACCGCCGTACCGCCTCATGGACGCCGGACGCCTGCCACCTCGCCTGGCCGACGATGACCAGCCTGACCCCCGTTTCACCCGCCGCCCGCACCTGGGCGAACGCCTCGACCAGGCGCGGCAGGTTCTTGCGCGGCTGGAGATTACCGACGGCGAGCGCGAAAGGGCCGTCAATGCCGTAGCGGGTCAGCGCCGCGTCTAGCTCGGCGGTGTGGTCCAGGCGGCGGAACAGCGGGCCGGCGGCAAGGGGGATGGCGGTGACGCGCTCGGGCGGCAGGCGGTAGCGGCTCAAGAGGTCGCGCCGCCCGGTCTGGGTGAGCGTCAGGACGTGGGCCGCGCGGCGCATGGACAGCGGGACCAGGGAGGACAGGACCAGCCGATCCCGAGGCGAGAAGTGGTCGGGGAACAGGGCGAACGAGATGTCATGCACGGTGACGACGACTGGGCATGGCGAGAGGGGCGGGGCGTTGTACGTGACGTGGAGCACGTCCACCCGCTCGCGCCAGGCGGCGGCGGGGATGGCGAACGGGATGCGCAGTGGGTTGGCGGCGGGGCGGGTCTCAACCACCCTGCACCGCTCGCCCTCGTCCACGTAGCGCCGCAGCCTCGCGGCATCGTCCGTGAGCAGGCGGTAGTGGTTGACCGTGTCCACGCGCTGGAGGCCCCGAATCAGGTTCAGGGTATAGGTTTCGTTCCCCGTCTCCCGCGTTCCCACCATGTGGGCGTCAATGGCGATCCGCAACCCGTCTCCCATGCCTCCAAGTGCGCCTGATTTGTGGCGGCCCCTTATCATATGATAAACTTGGGGCCTGAGCAAGTCTGTCTGAGAAGGTGATATGCGTCTATCGCTCCGTGTGCCATTCATCCCCCCTCTCCTCCGCCTGGGGAACCGGGTCCGCTCACGGTTCCACGCCGGCGTGTATCGGTCCCTCTGGGACCTGATCCGGCCCTACCCTCGCGCGCTGCTCACGCTGAGCCTGGCCGGGCTGGCGCTGGCCGGTCTGGAGACGGTGGGCCTCAGTCTGATCTTCCTGGTGATGGGGGTGGCGGGGGGCAGTGGGGGTTCGCTGCTGGGGCGGTGGCTGCCCTTCCAGACCCTGCTGTCCGCGTCGGCCTCGCTCGACACGCGGCTCCAGGCCGCCGCCCTGCTGCTCGCCGTGTTCATGCTCGCCCGTGGCGGGCTGATGTACCTTCAGCATACCACTCAACACTTCCTGAGGCTGGACGTCGAGTGCAGCCTGGCGGAGCAGGTCCACCGCCAACTCCACGCCCTGCGCCTGGACTACCTGCTGCGCCGGCCAGCCGGCGAACTGATGACCATCCAGACCCAGGCGCCCCTCATGGTGGCCCAACTCGTCCAGAGTGTGGGTGCGGCCATCTTCAACCTATCCATGACCGCCATCTACGCGGCCATGTGCCTCTGGCTGTCCTGGCAAATGTCGCTCCTGGCCGCCGTGCTGCTCTCCCTCAGCAGCTTCGCCGGGCGGCCGCTGCTCCATCGCCGCCTGCGTCAGGCCAGCCAGACGGCGACGGTGGCCGTGAAGGACATGCGCAGCCTGGTCCAGGAGAACCTGGAGGGCATGAAGGTCATTCGGCTGCTGGACCTGGAGGACTGGGGGATGACGCGGTTCAGGGACCGCTTGAGCGCCTACGCCTACCAGATGAAGCGGGCCTATCACCTGGCCGCCCTCGGCTTCCCGTTCGCCGCCGTCCTCAATGCCCTGGGCCTGGGCGCGCTCCTGCTGGTCGGCATTGGTTGGCTGTCTGGCTCGGATGAGGCCCGCCTGACCCAGGTCGCGCTATTCCTCATTATCGCCATGCGCCTGGTCAAGCCCCTGTCGGACGCGAGTATGCTCCAAAGCCAGATCACGCAAAACGAACCGATGCTCCAGTTGCTCCAGGACTTCCTGTGCACCGACGACAAGCCCTACCTGACCAACGGGACGGCGCCCTTCAGCGGCGTGCGCGAGGCGATCACGCTGGAGGATGTCTCCTTCCAGTACGACCCCCAGGAACCGCTGATTCTGTCCCATGTGTCCTTGCGTATCCCCAAGGGCGGGATGACGGCGGTCGTCGGCCCGTCGGGTTCGGGCAAGACGACACTCATCCACCTGGTGACGCGGCTCTATGACTGCACGTCGGGCCGCGTGGCGGTGGACGGGGTGGACCTGCGGACGCTCGACCTGGCGAGTTGGCGGCAGCGGGTAGCCGTGGTCAGCCAGGACGCCTTCCTGTTCCGCGTCAGCGCGGCCGAGAACCTGCGCCTCGGCCGGCTCGACGCCAGCGACGACGAGGTCCACGCCGCCGCCCGCCTGGCCCAGGCCGACGAGTTCCTGCGCGCCCTGCCGCAGCAGTACGACACCAACGTCTATGACCGGGGCGTGCGGCTCTCGGGCGGCCAGCAGCAGCGCCTGGCCCTGGCGCGGGCTTTCCTCGCCGACGCCGACCTGCTCATCCTCGATGAGGCCACGAGCGACCTGGACACGCAGACCGAGCGGGCGATCCAGCAGGCGCTCGCCGAGCAGCGCCGCGACTCCCAGCGCGCCTTGCTCGTCATCGCCCACCGGCTGTCCACCATCCGCGACGCCGACTGTATCTATGTCCTCGACCAGGGGCGCGTGGTCCAACACGGCACCCACGAGAGCCTGATGCAAGAGGGCGGGCTGTATCGTCGGCTGGTGGAGGTCCAGACCGTGGACCCGGCGCGGGAAATGCACGGGCCTGGATGAAATCCAACGCTGTGCCCGTTACTTCTTTCCCTCTATTCCGTAATACCTGCGGACGAATCGGGTATCTCGTCTCTATCCTGACGCCTTACCTGGCGCCCTACCGACTACCTTAAGGACGCACACGCCACTCGTATGGCCTCGCTAGAACTGCGCCACCTGGCCGTCGAATACACGATGAAGCGTACCCACCAGCCCTTGCTGGCGCTGCGCAACATCACGCTGTCGGTGGCCCATGGCGAGTTTGTCACCATCGTGGGGCCGAGTGGGTGCGGCAAGTCCACCCTGCTGAACGTCGTGGCGGGGTTGCAGCCGGCCAGCGAGGGGGAGGTCCGAGTGGATGGCGTGCCGGTCGTCCAGCCGGGCCGCAACCGGGCGATGGTCTTCCAGTCGCCGTCGCTGCTGCCCTGGCGCACCGTGCTGCGGAATGTCACCTACGGGCTGGAACTACAGGGGGTGTCGCGGCGGGAGGCGGCCGCGCGGGCGGCCCGCTATATTGACCTGGTCGCGCTGAGGGGCTTCGAGGAGAGCTATCCCCACGAGCTATCCGGCGGCATGCAGCAGCGGGTGAACCTGGCGCGCGCCCTGGCAACGGATCCGGAACTGCTGCTGCTGGACGAGCCGCTGGCGGCGCTCGACCCGCAGATGCGCGAGGTCATGCAGACGGAACTCCAGGGGGTCTGGCTCCAAACGCGCAAGACGGCCCTGTTTGTCACCCATCTCATCAGCGAGGCCATTTTCCTGGGCGACCGCGTGGTCGTCCTGTCGGCGCGGCCCGGTACCGTCCGCGCCGTGGTCGTGGTGGACCTACCGCGCCCCCGCACGGCGCAGACCCGGCGTAGCGCCCGCTTCCGCCAGCTTGAAGACACGGTGGCTGACCTGCTCCAGGCCGACCTACCCACCAGTCTCTCGTCCCTTGAGCACGCACGAGGGGAGACAGCATGGACCAGGTAATCGAGACGCAGCCCACGGAGCGCGAGGTCGGCCCGGCGCTAGCCTCGGGCACGCCAGGGGTGTGGGCCGCCTGGCGGGGGTTCGTCCAGGCCCACGAGTTGCGCCTGATTCCCCTGGTCGGCATCACCGTGTTCCTGACGCTCTGGGAGGCCGCGCCCGCCCTCGGCTGGGTCAAGCCCATCTTCACCAGTTCCCCAAGCCGCATCCTCCAGGCCGCGCTCTGGCTGTTCGAACACGGCCTGTGGAACGACATCGTGGTCAGCCTGACCGAGTTTGGCCTCGGCTTCGGGCTGGCCCTCCTCTTCGCCATCCCCTTCGGCATTGTGCTGGGCTGGTCGCGGCGGCTGCACGCCCTGTTCGACCCGTTCATCACCGCCCTCAACGCCACCCCGCGCGTCGCCCTGCTGCCGCTGATTATCCTCTGGCTCGGCATCGGGGTCGAGTCGAAGGTGGCGGTCGTATTCCTGGGCGCGCTGTTCCCGATTCTCATCAACACCATTGTCGGCGTCCAGACCCTCGACAGCCACCTGGTACGCTGCGCCCGCGCCTTCGGGGCCAGCGACCGCCAGATTCTCGTCACCCTCGCCCTGCCCACCTCGGTGCCGTTCATCATCGCCGGCATGCGCCTGGGCGTGGGACGCGGGCTGCTGGGTGTGGTGGTGGGCGAACTCGTGGCAGCCACAGCTGGCGTGGGCTACATGATGAACCGCGCGGGCGCCACGTTCCAGACCGACAAAGTCTTCGTCGGGGTGCTGCTGATCACCGGCTTTGGATATGGGCTGACCGAAATCCTCAAGCGCGTCGAGGCCCACGTCGGCCTGTGGCGCCCCAAGGGGGGAGAATGAAGGCGATTCGACCCAGGCTCCTGATACTAGCAGTGGTGGCCCTGTTGGCCGCCGGCTGCTCGGCGTTGCCGATGGCGGCTCAGCCGACGCCCACCGCGCCCCCGCTCACGGCGGTCAACGCCTGTTTCCCCGGCCCGACCGGGCCTAACCTGCTCATCTGGTACGCCCTGGACAAGGGGCTGTTCAAGAAGCGCGGGCTGGACGTCAGGCTGGTGGATATGACGGGACCGAAGGCCGTCAGCGCCCTGCTCGTCGGGCAGCTCGACATCTGCCAACTCACGGGCAACTCCGTGGTCAACGCGGCGGCGGCCGGCGAAAGCCCGGTCATTGTGGCCGGCATCTACAACACCTATCTGTACTCCTTCCTGGTGCCGTCCAGCATCAAGGCCGCCGACGACCTGCGCGGCAAGACCGTGGCGACCACGGGTAATCCGGGTAGTCCCAGTGATACGGCGATACGCATGGCCCTGGCGGCGCTTGGGTTGCGGCCCGACGCCGATGTCAAGCTGGTGAACCTGGAGGAGCCGGCCCGCGCGCTGGCCTCGGTCGAAATCGGCCAGGTCGTCGGCCTGGTGGCCGAACCGCCGCTGACCGCCAAAGCCCAGGAGCGCGGGCTGCGCGAGATGGTCAATCTGGCCGACCGCCAGGCGCCGTATCCCCGCGTCGTCCTCGCCACCACCCGCCGCTTTCTCCAGGAGCGCCGCGATGTCGTCGCCCGCTTCACCCAGGCCATGACCGAGGCGATGGCGGCGGTCAAAAAGGACCCAGCCGGGACCAAGGCCGTCATGGCGAAGTGGCTCCAGTTGGACGAGACGCAGGACGCGGCGACGCTCCAGGGCGCCTATGAGAGCCTGGTCCTCAAGAACCTGGGCCAGACGCCACGGGTGAGTTCGGCTGCTCTCCAGGCCGTCATTGACGAGGCCAAATCCCAGAACCCCAAGGCGGCCGGTCTAAAGCCTGACGATGTGGTTGACCTGTCCATCGTGGACGAGCTAGAGCAGAGCGGCTTCATCGCCGGCCTCTACCGCTAAGGAGCGCCCTATGCCCGCCGCGGGCGACACTGCCCTCGATAGCCGCCCCCCGTCAGAGGCGCCCGGCGCGCCGGTGGCGTTCGACCCGGCCGAGTTGGAGCGGGGGGCGGCCACGCGTTTCGAGAAGGTTGCCGTCGCTTACCCCGACCTGACCGCCGTCGAGAGCACGACCCATCGCTGGACCTACGCCCACCTCAACCAGCGCGCCAACCGGGTGGCGCACCTCCTCGTGGGCCAGGAGGCCGCGCCTGCACCCGTGGCGATGCTCATGGACCACGACACGCCCCTCATCGCGGCCATGTTGGGCGCGCTCAAAGCCGGCCTGTTCTATAGCGTCCTCGACCCCGACCAACCGCCCGCCCGACTGCGCTTCTTGCTCGAAGATCTGGCCGCGCCCGGGCTGCTGACGGACGCCGCGCATCTGGCCCTGGCCGAGAGCATCGCCCCGCCAGGCTGCCGTGTCTGGCAGGTGGACCCGGCCGACGCTCTGCCCACTGCCACCCACAATCCGGGTCTGACCGGCAGCCCCGACGCCTACCTGGCCGTCCTCTACACATCCGGCTCGACCGGGGCGCCCAAAGGCGTCATCCGCCGGCAGCGAGAGGTGGTCTACCGCGCCTGGCAGGAGTACCATGACCCCCTCGTGCGGCCCGGCGATCGGACCTGTCTCTTAGCCCTCCCCGCTACCGGTGGGAAGACCGGCCAGGTGTTCACCACCCTGTTGAACGGCGTCACGCTCCTGACGTTCGACGCCAAACGGCTCGGCGCCGAGGCACTGGCCGACTGGATCAGCGAGCGGCGGCTGACCGTCTTTTCGACTTCGGTCGCCCTGGCGCGCCAGGTCATGGGGGTCGTCGCGGCTGACCACGTCTTCCCCACCCTCCGTGCCGTGCGCCTCGGCGGGGATGTGGTCTATCGCGCCGACATCGAGGCGCTGCGCCGCCATCTGCGGCCCGACTGCGCCGTGGTCTACTCCTACAGCGCCAGTGAGACCAACCGCATCGCCCGCTTCCGCGTCCCCCACGACCTCAGTGGACTGGACGAGCGCATTCCGGTCGGCTACCCCGTCCTCGGCCAGGAGGTGCTCATCCTCGATGAGGAGCGTCAGCCGCTGCCGGTGGGCGAGGTGGGCCAGATCGCGGTGCGCGGCCGCCATCTCGCGGCTGGCTACTGGCGCCGTCCCGAGTTGACCGATGAACGCTTTCTCCCGGACCCGGCTGACCCCGAGCGGGGCCTCTACCTGACCGGTGACCTGGGCCGCTTCCGCTCAGACGGTCTGCTCGAATTGGTAGGCCGCCGCGACTTCCAGGTCAAGATTCGCGGCTACCGAGTAGGGCTGGGCAGCGTCGAAAGTGCCCTCCTGGCGCACCCGGGCGTAGCCCAGGCTGTCGTCGTGGTCCGCCCCGACGCGGGCGGCGAGAACCACCTCGTCGCCTATGTTGTGCCGCGCCGCCCGGATCTCACAGTGACCGACCTGCGCCAGAGCCTCGCCGCCAGCCTGCCCGATTACGCCGTGCCGTCGGTCTTTGTGACCCTCGACGCCCTGCCCCTCAACGCCAACAACAAGGTGGACCGCCGCGCCCTGCCACCGCCCCCCAGGGTCCGGCCCGCCCTGGCCGCCCCCTACGTCGCGCCCAGGACGGCCGTGGAAGGTCAACTGGCCCATCTGTGGGCCGCTGTGCTGGGGCTGGACGCGGTAGGCGTCCACGACCGCTTCCTGGACCTGGGCGGCCACTCGCTGCTGGCCTCGCAACTCGTCGCCCGTGTCAACCGCCAGTTCGGTCTCAAGCTGCGCCTGCGTACCCTATTTGAAGCCGCCACAGTAGCCGAGATGGCGGCGCGGGTCGAGGCCGCCCTGAGCGCGGCGCCCGAGGAGCGGCTCGCCCAGTTGGTGGGCGAGGTCGAGGGGCTATCGGACGCTGACGCCGAGCAGTTGATCCACGAGGTACAGGTTGGATGAAGACCGCCGCCTGACGCGGCAAAGAGGTATTGATGACACCGGCCCAACAAGCTTCGCGTGTAGACCTGGCGCTCACCGTTGCGCCTTCCTCTGACCAGGCGGAGACCGGCGACTCGCTGGTCGCGCGGTTCGAACAGGTCGTCGCGCGCTACTCCGAGCGCGTGGCGGTCGAGACGGCGACCGAGCGCGTGACATACGCCGCGCTCAACCGCCAGATCAACCGCATCGCCTTCGGTCTGCTGGACCGAGCGGGTTCCGTAGCCGAACCCATCGCCCTGCTCATGGCCCACGACACTCCCCTCATCGCGGCTACCATGGCCGTGCGCAAAGCGGGCCAGATTCTCAGCGTCCTCGACCCCGACCACCCGCCGGCGTTCCTGCGGGCCCTGCTGGACGACCTGGATACACGCTGGCTCGTCACCGACGAGGCCCATCTCGAGTTAGCCCAGGCGATCGCGCCGGACAAGTGTCAGGTTGAACTGGTAGATGCGATGGCGATCGGGGATGGCGAGACCAACCCCGAGGTCATGGTTCGAGCCGATGCCCCCGGCACCATCGTCTACACCTCTGGCTCGACGGGACGCCCCAAGGGTGTCGTCTACCCACACGCGAGCCACTACATCGTTCAGCCCGACAACGACGTGCCAGGTGTGCAGCGCCACGACAGACTGGCCTTATTCGCGCCGCTCGCCTCTGGCAGCCCGAGGGGGGACTTGCTGACGGGCCTCCTCCGGGGCGCGACGCTGTTCCCGTTCAATCCGCGTTACCACAGCGTGGATGACCTCAGCGAGTGGCTCATCCGCCATCGTATTACCGTCCTGCGGCCGCCCCTTGGCCTCATGCGCCAATGGCTCGGCTCGCTGGAAGCGGGGCAGATCTTCCCCGACCTGCGCCTGGTGACCCTGATCGGTGATTTCCTCTACCGCCAGGACGTACTGCGCCTCCGCCAGCATGTTTTGCCCCACTGCCAGTTCATCCACCGCTACGGGAGCAGCGAGGCCGGCGGCATCACGCGCGGCTTGATAGACCCCGACCGCGCCCTGGAGGGCGACAGCGTTCCGGTGGGCTACCCGGCGCCCGGCTGTGAGGTCTTGATTCTCGACGAGGAGCGCCGCCCGGTCCCCGCGGGCGAGGTCGGGGAGATTGTCGTACGCAGCCGCACGATGGCCCTTGGCTATTGGCGGCGCCCGACTCTCACCGCCGAACGCTTCGTGGATGACCCCAGTCACCCTGGCCTACGCCTCTGCTTCACGGGCGACTTTGGGCGCTTCCTCCCCGACGGCCAGTTGGCCCTCACCGGGCGGCGCGACGCCCAGGTCAAGATTCGGGGCTATCGCGTCGGCTTGGGAACGATTGAGAGCGCCCTGCTTGACGTGCCCGTCGTCAGCGAGGCCGCCGTCTTCGCGCAGCCCGGCCCGGCCGACGAGAAGCGTATCGTCGCCTATGTCGTCCTCAAGGACAAAGCCTATCCCCTCGACCACCTCCGCCAGGCCCTGGCCGCCGTTCTGCCCGACTACGCCGTGCCCTCGGCCTTCGTCACCCTCGACGCCCTACCCCTCACCGCCAACGGCAAGGTAGACCGCCACGCCCTGCCGCCGCTCGACCGCCAGCGCCCCGCCCTGGCGACACCCTTCGTCGCTCCGTGCACCGCCACCGAGACCCACCTGGTGAGCATCTGGCGCGACGTGCTGGGGGTCGAGGGCATTGGCGTCCACGACCGCTTCGCCGACCTGGGCGGCGACTCACTCCTGGCGTCGCAGGTCATCAACCGTGTCCACCGCGCCTTCCAGGTTCCCATTCCGGTGCGGGTCCTGCTGCAAGCCGCCACCATCGCCGACATGGCGACGATGGTGGACACGGCGCGGGGGGCTGGGCTGACGCAGCGGCTGCCCGGGCTGGTGGCGGAAGTCGAAGAACTCTCCGAGGCGGAGGCCGAGCGTCTCCTGAGTGAGGGCGAGAGCCAGTGAACCATCTCCGCAACGGGAGGCGCCATGGCATCCGTTAACCCTCTGCCCCTCCCCTTCGACGCCGTCGAGGTCGAGGGCGCCATCGGGGCGCGCTTCGAGAAGGTCGCCGCCTTGTGCCCCGACCAGGTCGCCGTTGAGACGGCCGCCGGGCGCGTGACCTACGCCGAGTTGAACCGCCAGGCCAACCAGATCGCCGCGTCGCTGCTAGACCTGGCCGGCCCGGGCCTCGAACCGGTCGCCCTGCTCATGGACCATGACGCGCCGCTCATCGCGGCGGTGTTCGGCGTCCTCAAGGCGGGCAAGGTTTTCAGCGTCCTGGACCCTGCCTATCCCCCGACGTACCTGAATGGCCTGCTCAGCGACCTGGACGCCCGCTGGCTGGTGGCGGATCCGGCCCACGTCGCGCTGGCGCGGGAGGTGGCGCCGGAGACGTGTCAGTTGGTTCGGTCGGACATCCTGGGGGTGGGCGACGGCGAGGCCAATCTAGACCTCCGGGTCGCCTCCGACGCCCCCGCCGTCATCATCTACACTTCCGGCTCCACCGGCCGCCCCAAGGGCGTGGCGCGCAGCCACCGCCTGCTGCTCTACCGCGCCCACCTGGACCACGACGAGTTGAGCCTCGGCCCCGCCGACCGCGCGGCCTCCCTGACGCTGCCGGCCTTCGGCGGGCCGGTCACCGACCTGATGAGCAATCTCCTCAACGGGACGACCTTACTCCCGCTCGATGCCCGCCACCAGGACATCGGCGCCCTGGCCGAGTGGATGGCTCAGGCGCGCCTGACCTTCCTCCGCCCGCCATTGGGGCTGCTGCGCCAACTACTGGCCGGCCTGGACCCCGACGCCGTCTTTCCCAGCCTACGCATCGTTGAACTCGGCGGCGATGTCCTCTACCGCCAGGACGTGCTGCGCTTGCTGCCCCGCGTGCGCCCCGACTGCCGCTTCATCCACCGCTACGCGACCAGCGAGACAGGGGTGGTCGCCCGGCTGATTCTCGATCCTGAGCGCGACCTGAGCGACGACATCATCCCCCTGGGGTACCCGACACCGGGCCGCCAGGTGCTGATTCTGGACGAGCAGGGACAGCCCGTCACGCTCGGCGAGACCGGCCAGATTGTCGTGCGGAGCCGCGTCCTCGCCACTGGCTACTGGCGTCGCCCCGACCTGACGGATCGGCGCTTTGTTCCCGACGCCTCGGACCCGACCGCTAGTCTCTACTACACGGGCGATCTCGGACGGCTGCTGCCAGATGGACGGCTCGTTTTTGTGGGGCGACGGGACAGCCAGGTGAAGATTCGAGGCTTTCAGGTGGGCCTGGGAACCGTTGAGAGCGCCCTCCGAGACCTGCCGGTCGTCCGTGAGGCCGCCGTCGTCGCCCAACCCGGCCCCGGCGACGAGAGGCGCATCATCGCCTATGTCGTCCTCCAGGACAAGGCCTATCCCCTCGACCACCTGCGCCGTCAACTGGCCGACGTCCTACCACCCTATATGATGCCGGCCGCCTTCGTGACCCTCGACGCCCTGCCTCTGGCCGCCAATGGCAAGGTGGACCGCCACGCCCTCCCCCAGCCCGACCGCCGCCGTCCCGCCCTGGCGACGCCCTGGGTCGCCCCGCGTACCCCTACCGAGACGCAGGTGGCGAGCATCTGGCGCGATGTGCTGGGGCTGGAGGAGATTGGCGTCCACGACGGGTTCCTGGACCTGGGGGGCGACTCGCTGCTGGCCGCCCAGGTGAGCAGCCGCGTCAATCGCCGATTCCAGGCGCGTCTGCCGGTGCGGATGCTCCTCCAGGCGGCGACGATTGCCGACATGGCCGCCCTGCTCGACACCGTGGACGGGGACCCGCTGTCGCAGCGGTTACCCGGGCTGGTAGCCGAAGTCGAACAGCTCTCGGAGGCGGAGGCCGAGCGTCTCCTCCAGGGGGAAACAGCGCATGCTGGCTAACCTCCGCGCCTTCACCCGCCGCTGCGC
The DNA here is from genome assembly GCA_964522005.1 of uncultured Anaerolineales bacterium. Lineage (GTDB taxonomy): Bacteria > Chloroflexota > Anaerolineae > Epilineales > JAHCIE01 > JAHCIE01. Next base: position 16,423 of record CAZFUK010000016.1, read on the forward strand.
CCTGTGGCCCCTGCTGGCGGTGGTCGGCCCCCTCCTGGTTGGGTGCCAGGGGGCAACTGCTGGCCCGAACCGCGACGTCCAGGCCGACCCGGCGACGCCCATCACGGTCTGCTACAGCGGCGTCAGCGGCGCCCACGGCGTGGCGTGGTACGCGGCGGACAAGGGCGTGTTCAAGCGCTACGGCCTCGACGTCAAGCTAGTCGCCATCGCCAGTGGCAGCAAGGCCGCCGCCGCCCTGATCGCGGGCGACGTGGATTTCTGCCAGATGGCGGGCACCGCCGTGGTGAACGCCGTGGCGGCCGGCGAAGACGTGGTCATGATCGGCGGGCTGTTCAACGTCTATCTGTACTCGCTGGTCGTCGCGCCTCAGATCAAGACGGCCGAGGACTTGCGGCACCAGACGCTGGCCGTCAATGTGGGCGGCGACGCGACCGAAATGGGAACCCAGGTCGCCGTGACGACGCTCGGCTTGCGGCCCGACCTGGACGTGCGGCTCCTGCCCATCGGCGAGGAGACGGCGCGGCTGGCAGCCATGGATGCGGGCCGGGCGGTGGGTACGATTCTGGTGATTCCCGGCCTGCGCGTCGCGGAGGCCCGGGGCTATCACGAATTGCTGAGCATGACGGGCCCGCAGTTCGCCTATCCCCGCGTCGGCATCGCGACGACGCGCAAGAAGCTTCAGGCCAACCGGCCCGTGGCCCTGCAATTCATGCGGGCGGTGAGCGAGACGGTCGCCGGCATGCGCCAGGACCCGGCCGGTGTCAAGGCCGTCCTGGCCCGCTATCTGGGCCTGGACGAGACCAAAGACGCGGCCCTATTGGACGAAGCCTACACTGAACTCTACCAGAAGTACATCGCCACGGTTCCCTATCCCACCGTGGCGGGGATGCAGGGTGTGATCGATTTTTCGCGCGCCACCGACCCCCGGCTGGCCGCCCTCCGAGGCGAAGACATGGTGGACTCGTCCATCGTGGCCGAGCTAGAGGCGAGCGGCCTGTATAGTCAACTCTACAAATAGAAACCAGCCAATAGGAAGATATGGTCAGTCCCCATGGATGATCTGAGCCAACGCATCGCCAGGCTGTCGCCCGCCAAACGCCAGTTGCTCGAACGGCGGCTGCGGCAGCAGGGTCTCAGCTTACCCACTTCGACCGCCATCCCCCGCCGCACGACGCCCGGCCCCTGGCCGCTCTCCTTCCCCCAACGGCGGATGTGGTTCCTCAACCAGTTGGAGCCAGACAAGCCGGTCTATAACGAGCCAAAGCTGCTCAGCCTGCGGGGCGAGCTAAACGTCTCCGCCCTCCACCAGGCCCTGACCACCATTGTCGAGCGCCACGAGGTCCTGCGCACCGTCTACCTCTACGAGGATGACCAGCCCCTCCAACAGGTTCTCACCGACTGGACGTTCGACCTGCCCGTGCTCAACCTCCAGGCCGAGCCAGACCCACCCGCCGCCCTCGCGGCGCAGCTGGCCGAGGCCATCCAACGCCCCTTCGACCTGGGGCATGACCTGATGATGCGCGGCGCGCTCTATACCCTGGCCCCGCGCGAGCACGTCCTGCTCCTGGTCACCCACCACATCGCCCTGGATGGCTGGTCGGTGAGCCGACTGTGGCGGGAGCTGTCGGTCCTCTACACCACCTACCAGCAGGGCGGGTCGAACCCCTTGCCGCCTCTCCCCCTCCAGTACGCCGACTACGCGGTCTGGCAGCGCGAGGTCCTGAGCGGCCCGCGTCTCGCCCAGGACCTGGCGTACTGGCAGGCCCAGTTGCACGCCGTTCCCCCGCTCGACCTGCCGCTGACGCGGCCTCGGCCCGCCGTGCCCAGCTACACCAGCGGCCGGGTGGACTTTCGGGTGGACCCCGCCGTGAGCCAGGCCCTGCGCGGGCTGAGCCGCCGGGAGGAGGCCACCGTCTTCATGACGCTGCTGGCCGCGTTCGCCGTCCTGCTCCATCGGCTGTCCGGCCAGACTGACTTCGCCGTTGGGACGGTCATCGCCACCCGCCCGCAGCCTGAATTGGAAGACCTGCTCGGCTTCTTCGTCAATACCCTGGTCATGCGCACCGACCTGGCCGACCGCCCGACCTTCCGTGAGGTCGTGCGGCGTGTGCGGGAGACCGCCTTTGCCGCCTTCGAGCACCAGGACGTTCCGTTCGAGAAGCTGGTGGAAGAGTTGCCGGTGGACCGCGCCGGGGGCCGCCAGCCCCTGTTCCAGACCATGTTCAACATGCGCAACATGCCGCGCCGCGAGCTAGACCTGCCGGGGCTGACGGCCGAGCGGCTGCCGGCGACCAACGGCGCGGCCAAGTTTGACCTGATGCTGGCCATGGTGGACCGCGAGGCGGACCTGGTCGGCCAGTTTGAATACGATCTTGACGTGCTGGCCCCGGCAACCGTCGAGCGGGTGCGGGACTACTTCCAGGCCCTGCTGGCCGCCATCGCCCACGACCCTGACATCCCCATCCACCAACTGCCCCTGCTGACCGACGCCGAGCGGCGGCGCCTCCTGGTGGACTGGAACACCACCGCCGCTCCCTACCCCGCCGCCCAGACCGTGGCCGACCTGTTCGAGGCGCAGGTCGCCCGCGCCCCCGACGCGGTGGCCCTCGTGTCGGGCGGCCAGACCCTCAGCTATGCTGACCTCAACGCGCGCGCCAACCGCCTGGCCCACCTGCTCCAAGACCAGGGCGTCGGCCCGGAGACGCTGGTCGGTGTGTGTCTGCCGCGCTCCACTGACCTGTTGGTCGCCATCCTGGCTATCCTCAAGGCCGGCGGCGCCTACCTCCCCCTCAACCCCTCCGACCCGCCCGACCGCCTGGCCTTCATGCTCGCCGATGCCGACGCCGCCCTGGTCGTCACTCACTCCGCCCTGGCCGGCCGCCTGCCCTCGGATGGCCCGCCCCGCCTCGCCCTGGACAGCCTTGCGGCCGAGCTGATGCGCTACCCGGCGACCAACCCGCCGCGCCAGACAACGCCCGAGGGTCTGATTTATGTCATCTACACCTCTGGCTCCACCGGCCGGCCCAAAGGCGTCGCCGTCGCCCACCGCTCCGTCGTCCGCCTCGTCTGCGGCGCGGACTACCTCGACTTCGGTCCCGACCACACCTGGCTCCACCTCGCTCCCATCACCTTCGACGCCTCCTCCCTCGAAATCTGGGGGGCGCTTCTCCACGGCGGCCGTCTCGTCCTCGCCCCCGACGGCCTGCCCGACTTTAGCGTCCTCGAAGACCTGCTCCGCCGGCACAGCGTAGATACCCTGTGGCTGACGAGCAGCCTGTTCAACCAATTCATCGAGACCCAGCCCCAGGCGTTGCGCGGCGTGAAGCGGCTGCTGGTGGGCGGGGAGGCGTTGTCCGTCCGCCACATTCGCCTCGCCCTCGACCGCCTGCCCGACACGGCCCTCATCAACGGCTACGGTCCTACCGAGACAACAACCTTCGCCTGCTGCTATCCTATCCCGCGCCCGCTTGCTGAGGACCTGACGTCCATCCCGATTGGGCGGCCCATCAGCAACACGACGGCCTATGTGCTGGACGCGGCGGGGGAGTTGGCGCCCATCGGGGTACCAGGCGAGTTGGTGATTGGGGGGCCGGGCGTGGCGCGCGGCTACCTCAACCGCCCGGACCTGACGGCGGAATGCTTTGTGGCGGACCCCTTCGTGGACGAAGGACGAAGGACGAAGGACCAAGCAGCCCAAGACGACGGAGGACGAGGGACCGAGGATCAACAACCCCAGGCAGGCAACTCTCATTCGTCCTTGGTCGTTGGTCCTTCGTCGCGTCTGTACCGCACGGGTGACCGCGTGCGGTGGCGGGAGGATGGCACGCTGGAGTTCCTGGGCCGTCTCGACGACCAGGTCAAGATTCGAGGCTTCCGGATTGAGCCGGGCGAAGTGGAGACGGGTCTGGCGGGCCACCCCGCCCTCCAGGCCTGCGTCGTCCTGGCCCACCCCGACGCGTTGGACGAGCTGCGCCTGGTGGCCTACTACGTTCCTCACGCCGACCAGACCGTCAGCGCCGATGAACTGCGGGCGTTCCTCCGCCGCAGCTTGCCAGAGTACATGATTCCCTCGGCCTGGGTCGAGCTGGCCGAGCTGCCGCTCAACAGCAATGGCAAGGTGGACCGCCAGGCCCTCCCTCTACCGGACGCCGATCAGTTGGCGCGTTCCGTGGCCTTTGTGGCGCCGCGCACGCCTGAGGAGGAGGGGATCGCCGCCATCTGGTCGGCGGTGCTCGGCGTGGCCCAGGTGGGCGTCCATGACAACTTCTTTGACCTGGGCGGCCACTCGTTGCGGGCGACCCAGGTGGTCGCGCGCATCCGCCAGGCCTTCCAGACCGAACTCCCCCTGCGGGCGCTGTTCGAAGCGCCAACCGTGGCCGGTCTGGCCGCTCGCCTGCCGGTGACGGCGGCGGCGGCCCAGGAGCGCGAAGAGTTTGTATTCTAGCTCCCCTCGTACTAGATAGGCTGGTACCCCGTGGACCACATTGATCTACCGACCACAACACCTGAGGACTTGCTGGGGCGGCTGACGCGGCTGGGCGTGGCGGTACAGGCCGAGGGCGACCAGTTGCGTGTCAACGCGCCCAAAGGCGTCCTGACGCCGGACCTACGGGCTGATATCGTCGCCCATAAAGCGGCGCTGTTAACCCTGCTCAGCCGGCGGCCTGACAGCGACGGACAGTTCCTGCGTCGGCAGACGCCCTATCCCGACCGGCTGCCCCTCTCCTTCGCCCAGCAGCGGCTCTGGTTCCTTGAACAGGTCGAGGGCGGCAAGCCTCACTACCATATCCCCGCCGTCTACCGCCTGCGCGGGCCGTTGAACGCGGAGGCCCTGGAACGCGCCCTGTTGACCATCCTGGAGCGGCACGCGAGCCTGCGCACGCGCTTCGACCTGGTGGATGGCTCACCCGTCCAGGTGATCGGCTCGGCGGACGACTTCAGCCTGCCCCTACACGACCTGACTGAGTTGCCCGAGGCCGCGCGGGAAGCCCAGGCGCACGAGCTGACCCTGGCCGACATGCAGCGCCCCTTCGACTTGCGGGCTGACCTGATGCTCCGCGCCCGGCTACTGCGTCTGACGCCCGACGACCACTGGCTCGTCATCGTCATGCACCACATCGCGTCAGATGGCTGGTCCCTGGGCGTGTTCTGGGACGAGTTGAGGACGCTCTACGCAGCGGCGGACGGGCGGCCAGCGGCGCTCGCCTCCTTGCCCATCCAATACGCCGACTATGCCCTGTGGCAGCGTGACTGGCTGCAGGGGGAACGGCTAGCGGCCCAACTGGCCTACTGGCAAACCCAACTCGACGGCCTGGCCTTGCAGGAACTGCCCACCGACCACCCGCGCCCCGACCTGCTGAC
>CAZFUK010000017.1:0-4243 GCA_964522005.1 uncultured Anaerolineales bacterium
CCTCGGGCTGGGTTACCATGACGGCGGCGATGGCGGCGCGCTGCTTCTGGCCGCCGGAGAGGGCCTGGGGCGGGCGGTGGGCCAGGTGGGGTATCTCCAGCAGGTCGAGGACGCGCTGGGCCATTCCCCGCGCCTCCTGGCGGGTGTAGCCCTGGCTGAGGGGGCCGAGCAGGCACTCCTCCTCAACGGTGGACATAATGAGTTGGGCGTCGGCGTCCTGGAAGACCAGCCCGACCCGCCGCGACAACTCCACAACGCTGCTCTGGAGTGTCGGCTGGCCGTGCACGACGACGCTGCCTTCCAGCGTGCCCCGCGTGTAGTGGGGAATCAAGCCGTTGAAGGTCTGGACGAGGGTCGTCTTGCCGGCGCCCGTGCTGCCGACCAGGCCGACAAACTCGCCCGCTGAGAGGCTCAGGTTGACACCGCGCAGGATGGGGTCTTTGCTCGTCGGGTAGCGGTAGACGACGTCGTTGAGAACAATAATCGGTTCGCTCACACGCGCTCCAGGCCCGAACACTCCCCCTCCCGCGACAGCCGAGGTTGCGGGAGGGGACGGGGACGGTTTCTAGGCGGCCGCCTCGATCATGCCCTGGCGCACGAGGGCCGGGCGGACGGCGCGATACAGCAGAGGCGTCAGAATCAGGGCGATAATCAGGGTGGGGATGGCGATGGTGAGGAAGCCGAAGATCCACCAGGCGGCCAGGCCCTGACCCAGCGCGAGGGCGTTAAAGGCGTTGAAGCTGCGGCTGAGTAGCGGGTGGCCGGAGCCGGTCAGGCCGAGCCAGGAGATGGAGGAAAACAGGGTCCACGAGACGAGGAGGCAGACCGTCACAATCGTTACCATCTGCGCTGTGCTTAGCTCGCGGCTGCTCTTGCCGGTGTACATCTTGGTCATGTAGGCGGCGAGCAGGAACGCCAGGCCGTGGCCGGGGATGTTGGCGGGCGGGAAGGGGCTGGAGGTCGCCAGCATGGTCAGGATGCCGACGCCCAGGCCAATGGCGACGAGCGGGCCCCAGCCCAGGCTCGGCGCGAGGATGAGCGCCATGAACACGTAGACGCCGATGCTAGGCGCGAGTTGCGCCCCACCGACCTGGAGGATGCGGCCCGACGCGTGGGCGATGAAGACGAGGGCCAACAAGACGGCAGCCAGGGCAATCTGTCGAGTCGACATAATTCCGCACTCCTTTCGCGGGATTGAGAGGATGGATGAACACAGGTGGCGTTATTATATGAGATAGCTCCAGGGAGGCAACTTCAAACGGGTAGAATCGCCTCTCCCTCTGGGAGGGCCAGGGCGAGGGGACTTTCGGCTTGCGCAGCCGCTAAGACCCTCACCCCGACCCTCTCCGAGAGGGAGAGGGAGGGAGGAAGATTCTGTTGCTGAAGGGTGTTCGCGCTTAGACTTGGATGCCCGGGGTGAAGGGCAACACCTGGACCTCGCCGGCGCGGAGGACACGCACCTGGCTTGGCTCGTAGCCGCCGTTCAGGAAGCGCTGAAGGGCCTCGCCGTCCAGGACACGTTCCTCGTCCAGGCCAATCAGGATGTCGCCGACCAGGAGGCCGGCCTGCTCGGCCTGGCTCCTCGGCATAATCTCGCCCAGCATGACGCCACTCGGCTGGCCGACCTGCTGCGCCCAGGGCGTCGGCAGGGGGATGGCCCAGCCCTTGATGCCCAGCCCCTCGCGCAGGGGGCGCGTCTCGCCCAGCCAACGCGCGAGAGCGGTGTCGGCGACGTGGGCCGGAACGGCCAGGGCGATGCCAGGCGTCAAAATCATGCTGGTCAGGCCGATGACGCGGCCCTGGACATCGGCGAGCGGGCCGCCGGAGTTGCCAGGGTAGACGTCAATGTCGGCCTCGACCAGGTCCCGCCCACCAGGAGCGGTGCGGCCCAGCGTGCTGATGATGCCCAGCGTGGTCGCCCCTTCGACGCCGAGGGGATTGCCGACGGCGATCACCAGTTGACCAATTCTGAGACCGCGAGAGGGGCCAAGGGGCGCGGGCGGCGCGCCGGGCGCGTTGACCCGCAGGGCGGCCAGGTCGAGGGTCTTGTCGCGGCCGATCACCCGGCCATCCACCTGTCGGCCGTCCCATAGGCTGACGCGCGCCTCGTCGCCGCGCACCACGTGGTCGTTGCTCAGGATAATCCCGTCGCGCCAGACGACGCCCGAGCCCGCGCCGTTCCAGCGGCCCCGTACCAGGACCATACTCTGGCGCAGCCGCGCCGCGACCTGGGCGACTTCGGAGGCGACGCCAGGCAACAGAGGGATATTACTCATAGCTGTCTTCTCCAGGACGGAGGACGGTAGACGAAGGACGGACGGTGGACTATCTTCACGCCGTCTGGCCTCCGTCCTCGGTCATCCGTCTTCCGTCGGTAGTCTACTGTCGCTCCCCGACCGTGACCGTGACCGTCTGCGTCTGGCCGCCGCGAATCACTTCCAGGGGCGTCGCCTGGCCGACGCGCTCGCCGGCGAGTTCGGCCTGTAGGTCCTCCATCTCGGTGATGGCCTTGCCGCCAATGCCCACCAGGATGTCGCCCAGGATGACGCCGCCCTGGTCCGCCGGGCCACCGGGCTCGACGCCCATCGCCAGTAGCCCGGTCGCCTGCTGGCGGCCAAGGGCCTGCTGGATGGGCTGGGGCAGCGGGACCGGCTGCAGGCTGACGCCCAGGTAGCCGCGCCGCACGCGGCCCGATGTGGTCAGCGCGCCCAGCACGCGGCGCACCGTGCCGACGCCGATGGCGGTGCTGATGCCGCGCGCCAGGGCCGACGAGTTCAGGCCGATGATCTGGCCCCGGCCGTTGACCAGCGCGCCGCCGGAGAAGCCGGGGTACAGGGTCACGTCAGTCTGGACGATGTCAATGGACTGGCCGCGGCGGGTGGACGTGGACGTAAAGGCGCTCACGACGCCGAGGGTCGCCATGGGCGTGCCCGAAGGCCGCGCCACGGCCAGCACGAGCTGGCCGACGCCGGGGTCGCCCACGTCGCCCCAGGCTGGGACGACGAGGCCCGACGCCTCGACGCGCAGCAGGGCCAGGTCGGTGTTGGGGTCGCGCCCGACGAGGCTGGCGCTGGCGGTCTGGCCGCCCGGCAGGCCGACCTTGATGCCCTCCTCGCGCTGGACGACGTGGTCTGCCGTCACAATCAGGCCGTCGGCTGACCAGACCAGGCCACTCGCGGTTTGGCGGTCGCGGGCGTCTACCTGGACCACCGATTTCTCGACACTCGCCACCAGCGCGACCAACTCATCCGATAGACTGCTCAGAACACTCGTTGCCATGCTTACCTCCAGGTTAGCGAGAAAGAGGAGTAACAAGGGGAAGGGGGGACGATATGGGACGTGTTGCTGGTCCCATTCTACCCTCTTCCACCGCTTCTCACATCCCCTACCTCGCCAGTTTTGACCTGGACATCCGGGTAGGGCCGGGCACTAGCTGAGTGGGTAAGCTGAGGGGCAGGGAGTGCAGGAGACGTATCAATTTGACACAATCGCAACGGGGGCTATAATGCGGTTAGCCTCTTAGCGTGCCATCCTATAGCCATGAACTTCGACATTCTCAGTGACATTACAGACATCGAGGTCATAGCGGTTGAACACTCGATTGACGACCTGGGGCGTCTACGGCGCGTCTACGGGATGGGACGCTGGCGCAAGATGAAGGGGAAGGCTTACATACGACTGTCGAGCGGCCGTGTTCGCTTGGCAGAGCTACACTGGTACGAGGCGCACGGCATCGGCAAGCGCGAGATCAAACGCAAGAGATACCTGGACTAAAGCCTATGCAAATTGCCCACAAGCCGACGCTTCAATTTGTGGTCTGCATTGATAACTCGGACTATCCGGCCTCCTTGGAGCGGCACAAGATCTATCGTGTTGTGCCGGACAACGAGGCGGAGCAGGATGGCGACGTGCGAGTGATTGACGAGAGTGGCGAGGACTACCTGTATCCGGCCGCGCTCTTTGTGCCCATTGAAGTGCCGCAGGCGGTGGAACGCTCGCTCCTCAAGGCGTCCTAAGGTCTGAGGTGGACATAAAAACGGAGGCCGAACGGCCTCCGTTTCTGCGTCTGAAAGAGAACTTAGAGCGGCACGAGACCCTGGCGGACGGCGAGGGTGACGGCTTCGGTGCGGCTGGCCGCGCCGAGCTTGCCGAGAATCGCTCCGATGTGGAACTTGACGGTATGGTCGCTGATGCCGAGCCGCCCGGCGATGGCCTTGTTGGTCAGGCCCTCGACCAGCAGGCG
>CAZFUK010000017.1:4282-11873 GCA_964522005.1 uncultured Anaerolineales bacterium
CAGGACCTCTAGCTCGCGTGGTGTCAGGGCTTCGGGACGCGGGGCGTTGGCGGCCTGGAGGCGTTGGAGCAGGGTGGCGGCGGCCATGGGATGGAGCACCATCCCGCCCTGGCGCACAGTACGAATGGCCTGGCCCATCTCCTCCGCTGTGGTGCGGCGGCCGAGGTAGCCGCGCGCCCCCGCCTGGAGAGCGGCCACAATGGCGTCGTCGTCGCCCTCGCTCAGCCCGACGACCTCCAGACGGGGGGCGGTCTGGCGCAGCCACCAGAGGAGCGGCACCGCCGCCCCGTCCTCCATGTGCAGGTCCAGCAGGACGACATCGGGCTGATCGGCGGCCAGGGCAGCCTGGAGCGACCCCTGATCCCGCGCCGTCCCAACGACCTCGCATTCGCCGGTGGACTCGGCCAGGACCCGCGCCCCCGCCGCCACCAGCGGCGCATCCGTGACAATCAGCACCCGCGTCATAGCGTGACGCCCTTCTATCTACCGTCTATCTAGACGACCTGGCTAGACGACCTGGCCGCCGCCGGCCCAGGCTGGCGCGGGCTGAGGCTCCGGCAGGATGGTGGGCTGGAAGATGAACAGCGCTTCCCAGAGGCCACCGACTCCCGGCCGCACCTGCCAGACACCGCCGGTCGGAATCACGTTGCCGCCCGGAAAGCGGTAGCCGTTAAAGGTCTCGCGGCCCTCGGTGAGGCTCTCGATGAGCAGCCGCAGGGGGCTGCCGTGGCTCACCAGGGCGATGGCCTGTTCGGGCCGCGCCATCTCCTCCTGCCAGAGCGTCTGGACGCGGGCGCGGACATCCTCCGCCTTCTCCTCGCGGCGATGCTCGGCCAGCCGCTCGTCCACCACGGGCTGGAGACCCAGGCGTTCGGCCAGGGCCTGGGCCGTCTGCGCCGTGCGGTCGAGGGGCGAGTGGACGACGCGCTCGATGCCACGCTCGGCCAGGAACTCGGCCACGGCGTGGGCCTCGCGCCGGCCGCCGGCCGAGAGCGACGGGCCGGGCGGAACGTCATAGCGGATGCCCGTGCCCTCCTGGGGCGCGGCGTGACGAATCAGGTACACAATTTTGGACATGCTGCCTCAATCGGATAGGGTTACAGTTTCAGTCAGTATGAGGCAGGAGCGAGCCGATTTCTTGCCTCACCCAGGCGCGACTATAATGGGGGCCGCAAAAATAGCGGCACGAATCTGACAGGTCACAAAGGCTGCTTGGAGAGTGAGACGATGCTGACGACACAGGACGCAGTGCTGGCGGCGACGGAGGCCCTGGTGCGCGAGCGGCTGGGCGGCCACGGCGGCGGGCATGACTGGTTCCACACTGAGCGGGTAACGCGGATGGCGCGGCGGTTGGCGGAGGCCGAAGGGGGCAACCCCTTCGTCGTCCAACTGGCCGCGCTCTTGCACGACATCGCCGACTACAAGTTCAGTGGCGATGAGGAGGCGAGTGGGCGGGCGGCGGCGGCGTGGCTGACAGGCCAGGGTGTGGCGGCGGACGTGGTGGACCACGTGGTGGAGATCATCAACACGCTCTCGTTCAAGTCGGTGAACCAGCGGGGGATGCGCACCGTAGAAGGCCAGTGTGTCCAGGACGCGGACCGGCTGGACGCCATTGGGGCGATTGGCATTGGCCGCGCCTTTGCCTACGGCGGTTACAAGAACCGCCTGATGCATGACCCGGCCCAGCCGCCGCGCCTGAGCATGACCCCGCAAGAGTACCGCGCCAACCAGGGCAGCACCATCAACCACTTCCACGAGAAGCTGCTCCATCTACGCGACCTGATGAATACGCCGACGGCGCGGCGGCTGGCCGAGGCGCGGCACCAGACCATGGTCGAGTTCCTGGCCCGCTTTGAGGCCGAGTGGCAGGGCCTGGACTAAGGCGGTCTCGCCTGTTTGACCACGACATAACACTCCCCCACTGTTCTCCGTTGCACACTGCAGACACACCACACCAGACGCCTCTCTCCGGGGGATGGGGAGATTCCCGCCTGGGCTGTGACCAGGAGAATAGTGATGGACCACTCACGAGCCTGCCGCCTCGTCGTGAGTCTTCGGGCTGCGGCCGCGCTGCTCGCGCTGCTGACAACCTTGCTGTCCTCGGCTGCTCCGCCGCCCGCCGCCGCCGATGGGTTGACGCCCCCGCCGTCTATACCCGCCGCCTGGTCGGCCGCCGACTGCCAGCAGGCCGTGGTCAATGGCGGGTTTGAGACCGACGCAGGCTGGCGGCCGGCGAACTCGCCTCAGCCGGCCGCCTACACCGCGAGTCGGGCGCTGGCGGGGGGCCGGGCGCTGCGGCTCGGCATTGAGCCTCCCACTGGGGATGCCTACGGCCACAGCGCGGCGTCCCAGACTGTCACCCTTCCCCCCACGCTGACGCGCGCCACCCTCGTGTTCTGGACGTGGCGGGGAACGGAGGAGGCGGAGTGGACCGCGACTGAGACCAGCCCGTTGGCCTGGACCTCGGCCCGCGACTGGCAAGAGGCTCTTGTCCTCGACGGCCACGGTCAACCCCTCACGGTTCTGCTGCGCGGGACGACGAACGATAGCGGCTGGACCAGGCACGAGTACGACCTGACCGCCTGGCGCGGCCAGACAATCACGTTGTACTTCAACGTGCTGAACAACGGCACAGGCGGCAAACGCTCGTGGATGTACCTGGACGACGTGAGCCTGGACGTGTGCCGCGAGACCGACCCGCCCCCGACCCCCACGCCGTCCCCACCCGCTACCCAGACCGACGGCTGCGGCGAGCGGCTGCTCAACGGCGGCTTCGAGAGCGCCGCCGTCTGGCAGCGGCCGGCCACCCCGTTCCGCGCCGACTATACGTCGGACGACCACTACAGCGGCAGTCGCTCGATGCGCCTGGGAGTCCCGCCCCCGGCGACCGACCGCTTCAGCCACAGCGCGGCATACCAGGCCATCACCATTCCCGCCAATGCCACTCGCGCCGTTCTGAGCCTGTGGGTCAAGCGGCGCACGCAGGCGGCCGAGGCGCAGACGGTCGAGGGGGCCACCGTCCCCCCGGAGGCCGTGGTGCAGGGGGTGGGCGGCGCCCCGGCGAGCGACGATTACCAGGAAGCGCTGGTCCTTGACCACCGCTACGCCCCCCTGCTGACCCTGTTTAGGTCGCGTGTCAATGGCCCCGACTGGGAGCGGTGGCGGGTGAACGTGCTGCCCTACCGAGGCCAGCGCGTCGTCGTGTACTTCAATGCGTTCAACGACGGCGATGGCCAGCGCACCTGGCTGAATGTGGACGATGTTGGGCTGGAGGTGTGTGTGCCTGGCCCCGGTACGCCGATTGGGGTACGCGGGCAGGTGACGCTCCAAGGCCGCCTGGACTACGGGGGGACGGCGGTGGGGCTGGCGCTGGATGGGTTGGCGACGACGGAGGCGCTGGCCTGCGACCAGACCGGGCCGACGGGCGCCTTCCAGTGCGAGGTGACGGCGGACGAGACGGCGGGTAGTCGGCTGATCGCGAGCCACCCCGGCTACCTGAGGAGCGAGATACCCCTGACGGCGAGCCTGCTGACCCAGCCGACGGCAGTAGAATTGGTCGCGGGGGATGTCAACGGCGACTGCCAGATCAACCTGATTGACCTCGTCCTGGTCGCGGATGCCATGGGCGGCCAGCGGCCCGGCGACTTGCGCGCCGATGTCAACGGCAACGGTCTGGTAGACGTGATGGACGTGGTGCTAGTCGGGCTGAATTACAACCGCCGCTGCCCGGCTCCGTGGCAGCCGGCCGGGGAGGGCGGCGCTACACCGCCTTGAGCCACTCGGCCACGGCCGAGGCGATGCCATCCGACGCGACGACGCGGGTGACCACGCTGGGGGCGGCGACGGCATAGCGTTCGACCAGGGCGAGGGCGTCGCCGGCCGGGCGGGAGGTCGCATCCCTATCGGTGTGGAGGACCAGCAGGGGAACCCGGATACCGGCCAGCCAGCTCCAGTCGTGGCCCCGGTTGGTGTAGTCGAAGCGGTTGAGCAGGCCGCGCAGGCCAAACAAGTCGCGGATTGTCCGCGCGGACAGCGGGCCAACGCCTTCGAGCCGAACCAGCTCGTCGGCCTGGCCCGCTTCGAGCATGAGGAGCGCCCAGGCCAGGGCTTCGTCGAGGCGCTGGCCGAGGCGCTGGACCAGCGCGGCGTGGTCGGGCGGGGAAAGCCAGGCGATGCCAGCGAGCCGGGGGTCGGTCTCGCTCGCGGCATAGGTGGCGACTTTGCAAGCGCCCACGCCCTGACCCAGCAGGACAACGCGCGCCAGGCCACGGGCCTGGAGGAAGTCCAGCCAGGCGCACAGGTCGAGGCGCGTGGCCTCGGCCAGGTCGGCCTGGGGGGGCGGGGCGGTGACGCCGTCATGATCGCGGGTATTGACGGCTAACAGCGCGACATCCATATCCCTTAGAGGCGGCGCCAGGTCGGCCAGGCCGGGCGCGGTGTAGAAGTTGGCGTAGAGGTCGTGGACCACCAGGACGGCCAGCCGGGGCGCGGCGGGCGCGGCCAGGAAGCCGTGGAGCATCAGCCCATCGGCGGTCGTGGTCTGGACCAGTTCCCCCTGCATGGCGGGCTAAGCTTCGTCCCCGAAGTAGATGCCCAGGTCGCGCGCCTGCTGCACGACCTGGCCGGTGGGCGAGACACGCTTGAGGGTGCCAATGGCCTTGGCGATGTCGCAGGTGATGATCTTGGTCCCGTGGAGGGCGACCATCTGACCAAACTTGCGCTGCGCCACCAGGTCGGCGGCGGCCGCGCCGAAGCGCGTCGCCAGCACGCGGTCGAAGACGCTAGGCGAGCCGCCGCGTTGCAGGTGGCCCAGGACGACGACGCGGATGTCCTTGTCAACCCCCTGGCTCTTGTGGTAGGCTTCCAGGTCCTCGGCTACGCGGGCGGCCACGCCCCCCAGCCGGCCTTTGGCCTGGTAGACCTCGTGGCCGTTCTTGGGCCGGCAGCCCTCGGCGACGACGATGATGCTGAACTTGGCTCCGGCCTCGTCACGCGCCTTGATGGCCTTGGCCACGGCTTCGATGGAGAAGGGAATCTCTGGAATGAGGATGACGTCGGCGCCGCCCGCGATGCCGGCATGCAGGGCGATCCAGCCGACGGTGCGGCCCATGACTTCGACGAAAATGACGCGGTCGTGGCTCTCGGCCGTGGTATGCAGGCGGTCCACCGCCTCGGTCGCCACGTGCAGGGCGGTATCAAAGCCGAAGGTGTAGTCGGTCACGCTGAGGTCGTTGTCAATGGTCTTGGGCACGCCGACGACGGGCGCGCCTTGTTCATACAGCGCCTGGGCAATGGTCAGCGAGCCGTCGCCGCCGATGACAATCAGCCCGTCCAGGCCCAGCTGGTTGATGCGGTCCGCCGCCGCTTTGACCTGGTCCATCACGAGCTTGTTGTCGCGGACCAGCCGCCCTCGGTTGGTGGTGCCGAGGATGGTCCCGCCGCGCCCCAGGATACCGCGCATCATCGGGAGGGTGAGGGGCCGTACCAGCTTATCATCGAACAGCCCCTCAAAACCGTCCTCAATGCCGCACACTTCCCACTTCATCTTGAGAATGGCGACGCGGGTCGCGGCGCGAATCACCGCGTTCAGGCCGGGCGCGTCGCCCCCGCCAGTTAGAATCCCCAGTTTCATGCCGAAGCCTCCTGCCGAAATACGTTCAATTGTATACTCGTCGCTGTGGGCTGGGCAAGTCTCATGCCCAGAGGTGCCTGGCGTGATACTACAAAACGGCCAGGGTGGAGAAGTCCGCCCTGGCCGTCTGGTACGCGAGGATGCACGACGGCGAGGCCACGTGTCGCACGCAGGATTACGGGTTGGTGCGCGGCCGCTCTTCCAGCGTGATCTTTACCTTCGTCTCTTTGCCCTCGCGCAGGACGGTCAACTCGACTGTCTGACCGACGCGGGCCTTGGTGGAGACGTAGCGCAGCAGGTCATCGAAGTGGCGCACGGGCTGACCATCCACGGCGGTCACCACGTCGCCGCCGGTGGGGATGTTGCCCTCGGGCGACGGCTGCTGGCCGGTCGAGCCTTTGACGCCGCCCTTGGCCGCCGGGCCACCCGACACGATGGAGTCGATGTAGGCGCCGGCCGGGTCCTTGAGCTTGTTGGCGTCGGCGATGGGCTGGGTGACCGTGAGGCCGCTCAGACCGAGCCAGGGCCAGGCGTGCTTGCCGCTGCGAATGATGTCGGGGATGACGGCCTTGACGATGTTGACGGGGATGGCGAAGCCGACGCCGGAGTTGGCGCGCGTCTCAGACCGAATCTGGGCGTTGACGCCGATAACGCGGCCGGCCGCGTCGAGCAGCGGACCGCCGGAGTTGCCGGGGTTGATGGCCGCGTCGGTCTGGATGGCGTCGGGAATCTGGAAGGCGGTCAGGCCGGGGATGGAGCGGCCGACCGCGCTGACGATGCCCAGCGACATGCTGGTGCCGACGGCGAAGGGGTTGCCCAGGGCGATGGCGGTCTGGCCGACACGCACCTGGTCGGAGTCGCCCAGTTCGAGCGGGATGAGCTTCTCGGCCGGCACCTTAATCTGTAGTACGGCCAGGTCGCTGTCCGGGTCCACGCCCACCACGGAGGCCGTAACCGACGTGTCGTCCCACAGCGTCACGCGCACGGTGCGGGCGTTGGCGACGACGTGGTTGTTGGTCACGATGTAGCCGTTCTTGTCCCAGACGAAGCCGGAACCGCTGCCCTGGCCCTGGGGGGCCAACTGGTCATTGGACGGGCCGACGATGACGTCCACGTTCACGACGCCGGGGCGGGTGCGGTTGTAGAGCGCGGCCATCGCCTGCTCCTGGGCCGACAGGCTCAGGGGCGCGACGGTCGGGAAGGGCGTGGGCGAGGGGCCAAGGGTGGGCGAGGGGCCGGGCGTAGCCGAGGGGAGCGCCTGGGCGCCGCTGCCGCCGCCGGGGATGATGATGGTCACCTGCGGGCCGGGCGCGGGCGGGTTAGGCTGGCCGCCCTGCGGGGCGCGCTGGGTGGGCTGAGGCTGGGTCTGGGGGGAGCGGTTCGGCGCGGTGGTCGGCTGCGGGGCAACGGTGGGGGCCGCGCCCTGCGGCGACTGCGGCTGGACCGGTCGGGCGGCCGGCGTGGGTTGGGCCGCCACGGGCGCCGGTGGGCGGAAGTATTGAACGATGCGCGGGATGGCGACCACGGCCACCGCCACGTTACACAGTAACAGTAAGACGATGATGATCACCCCAGTGATGATCGCGGCCTGTCGGCTCATTCACAAACTCCTGTGCACACGGGATTCGTGTGTATAACGGGCGCTCAGGCAAGTGGGATACGTCGAATCAGGGCGGCGGTAGGCAGATGAGAAACTTCTTATCTCGCCGCCTTCGCGTCGCGCCGCGCCTGGCGGCATTGGTGTAGAGTATAGGCGGCTGGCCGCTACGGGTCAAACTCGCGTGAAGGGAACCCCTTCCCCGGCCCCCTTCCCTGGCAAGGCAGGGGGAGGCGCGGGCGAGGTGACCTCACCCCTACCCGGTCCCGTTCTCACGTAAGGAAGGGGGAGGGGACGGGGGGGGGGGAGCACCCTCGTTACCCGCGGTGGGCCAGGGGCGTCCACTCGGCCGCGTCGGGGCC
>CAZFUK010000017.1:11883-19555 GCA_964522005.1 uncultured Anaerolineales bacterium
CCAAACTGGCGTGACGGGAACGGCCATTTAGCGACGCGACATGTCACGTCTCTACTTGACATGTCGCGTCGCTACATGCCTTCCCCGGGAACGTTACCCGCGTTGGGCCAGGGGCGTCCACTCGGCCGCGTCCGGGCCGGTGTACTGGGCGCGAGGGCGGATGAGGCGGTTGTTGGCGTACTGCTCCAGGATGTGGGCGGTCCAGCCGGCCATGCGGCCCAGGGCGAAGACGGCGGTGGCTAGCTCGACATCGAAGCCGAGCGCCTGGAGGAAGACAACGCCGTAGAGGTCGGTGTTGGGATAGAGACCCTTCTGGGCGTGGACCGCTTCGGCCACGGCGTCGGCCACGGGTAACCAGCCCTGACCGCACCCGACGCGGCCGGCCAGTTGGCGGAAGACCACCGCGCGCGGGTCCGGCCCCCGGTAGACGCGGTGGCCGAAGCCGGGGATGCGCTGGCCCGCCTGGAGGGCCGCCCGCACCGCAGGAGCGGCGTCGCTGGGGCTGGGTACGCCTGCCAGGAAGCGCCAGACCTCGGCTGTGGCGCCGCCGTGGAGCGGGCCTTTGAGCGTGCACAGCGCGGCGATGACCGCCGAGTACATGTCGGCCAGGGTCGAGGCGACCACCCGCGCGGCGAAGGTCGAGGCGTTGAGTTCGTGGTCGGCGTAGAGGATGAGGGCCTGCTCCAGGGCGCGGGCCTCCTGGGGGGAGGGAGCCTCACCCCGCACGGCGTGCAGGAAGCGGGCGGCCAGCGAGCCGCTGACGCGGGGGGCGAAGTGGGGGCGGCCCTCGGCGACGTGGTAGAACTGGGCGGCAATGGCGGGCAAGGCGCCGACGAGGCGAACGGCGGAGGATTGAGAACCAGAAGACTGGAGATTGGAAGATGGCGGGGTGAGGGCGAGAGCGCCGACGCCTTCGCGCAGGGCGACAAGCATGGGGGTGGTGGGCGGGAGGGCGCGCAGGTGGTTGACCACATCACGCGGCAGGTCCCACGCGGCGGCCAGGCCCTCTTCGAGGCGGGCCAGTTCGGCGCGGCTGGGCAGTTGGGCTTGCCACAGCAGCCAGGCGACCTCCGCGAAGCCTCCCTCGCTGACGGCCGTTTCCACCGGGATGCCCCGGTAGAGCAGGCGGTTGTCGGCGATGGCGCTGATGGCCGACTCGGTGGCGACCACGCCTTCCAGCCCCCGGCTGCTCATCGGTCGCCTACCCACTCGTCGGCGCGCGGCAGGCCGGTCGCCGTCTCAACCTCGGCCTCTGCCTCCACCGGCTCGGCCTCATCCGGGCGCACGGTGAGCAGGGCTTCCAACTCGGCGCGCTGGTAGAGGCGCTGGCGGCGGATGCCCTGCTTGTAGCTCTTGACGAGGCCGCGCGAGACGTAGGAGTAGAGCGTGGCTTTTTTGACGCCTAGCAGTTCGCAGGCTTCATCTACCGTCAGGAAATCTGAGTCGGGCATAGGGAACTCGTGGAAGGTGTAGGAAGGGCCAGGAAGACGCCTCGCCGTTTATTATACTCCTCTCGCCGCCGACCGTCAACATCCAGCCGGTTATAATCAATATTCATCAAGTTATATAGAGTATCATTGACAAAAGAGTGAGTTTCTTGTATAATCAGGGTGTTCGTTCGAGTTCCGCTTATCTTCAGTCCAGCGAGTAGGAGAAAGAGACGGCGAGCTATGACAACCTATACCAAGGGCTTGCAGGGGATTGTGGCAGCGCAGACGGCGAAGAGCCTGGTGATGGGCGAGGTGGGGCGGCTGCTCTACGCCGGGTACTCCATCCGCGACCTGGCCGAGCACGCGACGTTTGAGGAGGCGGTGTACCTGTTGTGGCATGGTGAACTGCCGACGCCGGACGGCCTGGCCGACCTCAAAGCGCGACTGGCGGCAGAGCGCGAACTGCCCGAGGCGGTGGTGGCGACACTGCGCGCCCTGCCGGCCGATGCTCTGCCAATGGACGCGCTACGGACAGGCGTGTCGGCGCTGGGTGCGGCCGATGCGAGGGCGGCCCAGGTGGACGAGGCGGGCGCGGTGGCGGTGCTGGCCCGGGTGCCGGGCATCATCGCGGCGTTCCATCGCGTGCGGCAGGGGCTGGCGCCCATTGCGCCCCGGCCGGACCTGGACTACGCGGCGCACTACCTGTACCTGCTGTCGGGCCAGACGCCGACGCCGGCCCAGGCGCGCGCCCTGGACGTCTACATGCTGCTGACAGCCGACCACGGGCTGAACGCCTCGACGTTCACCGCGCGCATCGTGGCCTCGACGCTGTCCGACCTGGTGTCGGCGGTGGTGGCGGGGATTGGCGCGCTCAAGGGGCCGCTGCACGGCGGCGCGCCGTCGGAGGTGGTCAAGATGCTGGACGAGATTGGCGACGCGGCCAACGCCGAGGCCTGGCTGAAGGGGGCGCTGGCGCGGGGCGAGCGCATCATGGGCTTCGGGCACCGCGTGTACCGCGCCGAGGACCCGCGCGCCGACGTGCTGCGCGACCTGGCGCGGACGGTGGCGACGCCCGCCCGCTATACGCTGGCGCGCACGACCGAGGACTACGCCATCCCCTTGCTCGAAGCGCACCGCCCCGGCCGCAAGCTGTATACGAATGTGGAGTTCTACTCGGCGTTGGTGATGGAGGGGGTGGGGCTGCCAGCGGACCTGTTCACGCCGACCTTTGGGGCGTCGCGCACGGCGGGCTGGACGGCCCACGCCCTGGAGCAGGTGGCCGACAACCGCATCATCCGCCCCGACGCCGACTACATTGGCCCGGGGGAACGAGCGTATCCTGTAGCTGAACTCGCCTGAGCTTATCTTGCTCTGAAACAAGGAGTATTTCGACTGTCACCCTGTGAAGTCCTCCGCCTGGAGGAAGCCGAAGGCGACCTGTGCCCCGTAATCGAGGTAAGGGTCTCGCTTTACGCGAGGCGAGATGCTTCGCCTTCGGCTCAGCATGACAAGCATAGTGATTCATTCAGGGAAGGCGGGGCTAACTAACCTGCGTTGTCCAGGCTTTGGACCTGTCTGACGGGTCGGAGGAAGGAGACCACGCGGGGCTGGAGGACGCCGTTGCGGTTGTAGGCGGAGTAGGCTGACTCGGCCTGGAGCTCCCAGGTGCGCTCGCCGATAGTCAGCCGATCCAGGCCGGCTGTCGGCGCGTGGGTCTGGTACGCCTGGTAGACGCTGCTGTCCTCGGCGATGGACTTGTTACGCGGGATGTAGAGGCCAAACGACGGGGAGGCGATGGCGCGGGCGACGCGTAGAGCGGCCGGGATGGGCTGGCCGGCCTCGGCCAGGTGACGGTCGGCCTTGCGCCAGCCCGGCTCCCAGGCCACCAGGGCAAAGGGCCACACGTCGAGGCGGGCGATGGCGCGGGCGGTGGCTTCCACGGAGGCGCGGAAGGTCTGGGCGATGTCCTGGAGGGCGGCCAGCGAGGGCTCGCGGCGCTCGGCCAGCGGGCGCAGCCAGCGGTCAGGCAGCAGCAGCGCGGACGCGCCGATGTCGCACAGGCGCTCCTCCTCGTCGTCGTCCTCGGCGTAGTCGCCGGTCTGCTCGTCCTCCATGGTCTGGGGGCGGGCCTGGAAGGCCGGAAAGAAGGTGTGGGCTATTTCGTGGGCGATGGTGAAGTTCTGGCGCGTGGGGCTTTCGGCGCGGTTGACCTGGATGATGTGGCCGCCGGAGAGGGCGAGGCCGGTGCGCGGCATGGCGATGAGCCGGCCCGACGGCTGCATGTCGGCCTTCTCAATGGCGCGCACCCCCTGGAACGAGGCCAGCATCTTGAGGGGCACGGGCGGCTCGGTGACGCCGGCCTCATCGAGGAGGTCGTCGGCGCAGGCGATCATGGCCGCTTCCGGGTCAGAGATGCCCGTCAGCAGCGTCAGCGCGCGCGCCGCATCACTCCGCCAGTGGGTTCGCCGCCTACTCATCGCTCTCCCGACCGCGAATGGTGCGGCGGATGGACTCGTAGAGGTAACGCCAATCGGCGACGCTGTGCGGCTGCTCGCCCCGGTAACGGATGGCGGCCAGCATCTGGATGTCGGCTTCGGGTAGGTTCGCCTCGCGCGCGAACTCCATCAGGACCGGCGAGAGTTCCCGCGCCGTCGGCTCGATTTCGCGGCCCAGCAGGTCGGCCACGGTCGTGCCGAGGGCGTTCGCCATCTTAAACAGGGTATCCCCGCTCGGGCGGGGCGCGGCGTCGTTTTCGATCTGGCTCAGGTAGCCTTTTGAGACTTTGCTGACGCGGGCGAGGGCGGAGAGGCTTAGCCCCTTCTCGTCGCGCCGCTGCCGAACACGTTGGCCCAGGGTCATCTGACATCCTCCTCTGTTCGCCTATCCCCTCTGTTCTCTCATTCCAAACACCCGTTTCTAGTATATCACACCCGTTTGCCCTTGTCAAGTCCGCGTTCTGGAAGGGGAAACCCTAGCCGGGGTAGAGGACTTCTCACCCAGGGGTAAGAGTTCTATTTGCCGGTCCGTCTGTTCTCTAGTATAATTTAATCGTTCTAATGTAGGAACAGTATAGGAACAGGTGTCGGAGCCGATGGCGCACCAGCATCTTTTTGCCTGGATGCGGGGGTCGCTATTTTTGCTCTTGACACAGAACATGTGTTCGTGATATGATTACAGCGCATGGAACAAGTGTTCTGAAATTGGCGTAGTTGATGGTGTAAGACTAGACGCCCGGCGCCCTGCTCCGCGCCGGGTGTTTCAAGCAGAGGTGAGCGACACATGCACAAGCTGAACCATGTCTCAAACTCTAGCCCTCACTTCGAACCTGTCCAGTTTACCGTGATGCAGGCCTCGCGTGGCTCGTTCCGCGCCTTGATGCTCTGGGCACGCGCCAACAGCCAGGTGATGCTGATGCGCGGGACCCTCGTGCCACGGCGGGCCGCCGACTTCGCCCGGCTGGTCCAGGAGGGCAACCCCTCCAACAACGCGCTGGTGGATGCGGTGCTGGGTAAGGTGGCCGGGGACTCATTGTTAGGGGGCGAACACAGTACACTGGAGGCCAGGCTGAACGCCTTTTACGCTGCCCTGGACATGCCGGGGGCGGCGGGCGTGCAGCGGCTGATTCAGACAATCAAAGAGTTTCAAACGGGCCAGGTGGAGCGCGAAGAGGTGCTCAAGACCCTGGTGGGGGCAGCGCCCGCCCCCGTGCGTCTGGTCCACCCGCGCTCGCTCGAAGAGGCATGGCGCCTGGCGGAAGGCGTGACCCTGGTGATGACGCTGCGGCGGGCGGTGGTGCGGCTGATCGCGACGCTGGAGGGCATTACCCGTGAACTGGGCAGCCCGGCCGAGCGGCAGTACGAACGGCAAGGCATCATCCTGCTCGGCCAGCTCGAACTGGCCTGCGCCGTGGCCGATGACCACCTGCGGCTCGACGCCGAGGCCGACGACTATGACCCTGACCTCGTCTCGGCCAACCTGGTCAAGGCGTTCGCGGAGCGTTCGCGCCGCGTCGGGCACCCGTTGCCTGTCCGCGAGGCGCCGCTAGGCGCGGGCGTCATGAACGAGGCGCTGGATGCGTCGCGGGAGATGCCGGGGCAGGTGGGCCGCTTTGTGACCCACCTCGGCGGCGGGCTGGCGGATGTCGGGACGGCGGCGGGTGGGGCGGGCGTCGGGCTGGGGCGGCTAATGTGGGAGGCGACGGTCGCGTTCTCGCGGCGGGTCTGGACCTTCTTCCAGACCCACCTGGCGGCGCGTGTCGCCCTGGTCCTGCTCATCGTCTTCGTCGGGGCGGGCGCGGCGACCCCCTCCCTCCGCGGGGAGGCGCGGGATACAGGGGTCGGCGTCAAGGACGCGGCTGCCTCGCAGGTCGCCAACCCGCAGCCGCGCCTGCCGCAGCAGCCAGCCACGCCGCCCCAGATTCGGGTGGCGATCCGCACCAGCGGCCGCGACAGCCTCGACGACATCGCCGCCTACTTCGGCCTGAGTGAGGGCGGCGCGACGAGCCTGCTGGTCTGGTACAACGCCGACACGGTCAACACCCTCAAAGGTCGCCTGTCCAAGGCAGGCCTCTATACCGACCCGCTGCCGGCGGGGGTGGTGTTGGGCATCCCGGTGATGCGGGTAGCGGCGACGGGCAACCTGGGCGCGCTGGCCGACGAGTTCGGGACCACGGTTCAGGCGATTCAGAGGCTGAACGCGGGAGGGAAGACGAGCACCCTGATTGTGCCGGTGGGACGCCGGGAGAAGCTGGTAGAGCCGGAGATGAAGACAGAGCCGATGGACTTTCGAGCAGACCAGCCTCAGTTCACGATCGGACGGATTGTAGAGTAGGGAGGCGCTGATGAGGCGGCATACACCCCGTGCCGGGGTTCATACGCCTGTCCGCGTTCGCGTCCCAGGGGGACGGCGGCGGACAGGCCAGACGGCGCGAGGCGAGAGTTGGGACCGCGTCCCACTCCGCTTTCGCGCCCTGTTAACCGCCATCCGTGTGGATGGCAACTTGCGTTTGCCGCCACCGCTGCTGGACTTGCCAGCCGATGTGGCGGAGATTTGCGACCTGGTGCGGCAGGCGTCCCCGATTGGACGGCAGCTTGTCGAAGCCATCTTCGACGATGCCGCCGCGCCGCTGCGCCAGGCGACGTACCTGAATGAACAAGCCACGTTGGCGAGCCTGCTGGGCGAGCCGACGCTGATTGAAACGCTCAACAATGCGCTGGACGAACTGCGGCGCGACATGATTCACCCCAACGACGTGGTGAGCCTGCTGATGGACCAGTTCGACCAGGTCATGCTGCCCGAAGTGGGCGACCTGTGGACGGGCAAGGGCGCGCTCGAGAAGCTGTCCATGTGCCTGGACATCCGCCGCCTGGTCTACAAGGAGATTCGCGACGCCGCGCCGGACGGCCTGGACCCCCAGTTGGAACTGGAGTACCGCGCCCAGACCGTGGAGTGGCTCCACATCCTGGCCGCCCTGTGCGACCGCATCGAGGCCCTGCTCCACGAGCGCTGGACCTCCGACGCGCGCGGTGAGCGGTCGGCCGTCTCGCTGGCCCTGTTCGCCGCCTACGCCGACCGCGCCGCCCGCCTGGGCGAACCGCTGCCCATCCAGACCACGACGTGGCTGGAGGAGTGGCGGTCGCGCACCGAGGAGGCGACGCAGGGGGCGACCCTGCTGGACGCCTCGCTCCAGGCCGCGCGCATGGTGCCGGTCGTAGGGGCGGTGGGCCTCGCGCCCACGCTTATGCCGGCCCAGGGGATCGCCAACCCCCAGGCGGTGGCGAAGACGGTCTGGCCGGGGGCGAGCGAGAAGCTGGCCCTGGTGACGACGCCGTGGGCCGCGCCCGCGCCCGAGTGGAAGGGCTGGACTTATAGCGCCGAGCCGGCGCCCGACGTGACGGGGCCGGTCCCGCAGTTGCGGCTCCAGCTCAAGACAACGGGCACCTACTCGTTCAACGACCTGGCCCAGTACTTCGGCCTGACCAGCCGCCAGGCCCTGCGCTATCTCACCGCCGAGAATACCGAGACGCTGGCGCGCATCTCGCCCACGGCCAAGACCTTGCCGGCCGGCTACACGCTGGTCATCCCGGCCACGCTGCTGCCCTCGTCGGCGGTGCGCGCCCTGGAGGACACGGCGCAGACCTTCGACGTGGACGTCGAGGCCCTGGCGCGCCTCAACCCGACGCTGGTGGCGCGCAACGCGGCCGGCCCGCCGGTGCTCAACCCGACGGCGGCGGGCTTCCTGC
>CAZFUK010000017.1:19565-21594 GCA_964522005.1 uncultured Anaerolineales bacterium
GGCGTTCAACGTGGGCAGCGGCCAGCAGTTCACCTCGCTCGCGCTGTTGGGTGGGAACCCCTCCCCTACCAGGGGAGGGGCCGGGGGAGAGGTCCAGACCGCCGCCGGTGAGATGCCGCAGCCGCGCCTGCGCCACGTGCGGCTGCACCACACCCTGACCGAGCCGACGACCATCGCGGCCCTCGCCTCCAAGCTGGGCCTGCCGACGGGGGCGCTGGCTGAGTACAACGGCGTGACGGACGTGGGGCGGAGCCTGACGCCGGGCACGAACGTTCTCATTCCCGGTACGGCCTACCAGACGAAGCCAGGCGAGACGCTGGAGAGTATCGCGGCGCAGCACGAGACGCCGGCCGCTGCCATCGAGTTCCTCAACGGCTCGTTCTTCGAGGGCCAGACCCTCTTCATCCCGCAGCCGCCCTCGCGCTTGCTGGCGGAAGGGGTCTTCGAGGCGCGGCCGACGGCGAGCCAGAAGACGACGGAGGACAGAGGGCAGGCGGCAGGCGGAAAGCAGAAGGCAGAAGGCGGAGGTCAGAAGACGGAGGCATCTCCTTCGTCGTCGGTCGTCGGTCCTTCGTCCGCTGTGTCTACCCTCGGCAGCCCGTTCCCGGACTACGTCGAGATGCCGACATGGCTGGCCGACTGGAACCAGTACAAGGCGACCGAGTCGGCGCTGCGGGCGAAGTACGGCCAGAAGCTCTATCCGACCCTCCAGTCCATGCCCGACGACCTGCGCGAGTTCTATCTCATGTCGGTCTACTGGGGCGCCAAGTTCATCGGCGTGCCGTGGCAGGCGGTCCTGTCCATCCATAACACCGAGATCGTCGGCAAGGGCTATCGTCCCTTCGAGCAGGCCGTGTCCGTCGCGGCGGCGCGTGGGCCGGGCCAGATCACGCCGGGCTACTGGAACGGCTGGGGCAGCCGCTCGGCCGCGCCGTTCACCAACTTCAGCGACATCGTCAAGGGCGGCGGCAACGGCTTCCACTGGGGCCTGCGCGCCGAGTGGCTGCGCTACCTGCGCCACGAGGTCGGGCTGGACGCCCTCCAGTCCAGCGACGCCGACATCATGTACCTGATCAACAACGTCGTTGGCACGGCGCGGGGTCTCTACAAGAACGGCGTCACGGTGGACAAGTTTCCCTCCGACCCGAAGCAGTGGTCGGCGGCGAACTACACGACGCTGAGCAACGCGGCGATGATCTACAACTCGGGCGGGACGAACCCGAACGTGCGCCAGTGTGCGGGCTGCGCCTGGACGGTGGGCGACTACGGCGAGAACGCCAAGAAGGTCGCCCGCGCCCTGCCCGCCAGCCCCTTCGAGTTGCTGCCCGCCGAAGCCCGCATGCGGGCCGTGCGCCAGGAACTCTACCTGGCCTACGACCGGGAGTACGCCGTCGCGCTCAGCGAGCAGACGATGGACCTCCTGTTCAAAGCCAACGGCGACCGCCTGGGCGACCTGACGACCGGCAAGAGCGAGCCGACGCAGGTGGCCGAGGCCATCATCGCTCGCAACAGCGACGGCTGGTTGAAGGTGGCCGAGCGCCAGCCCGACGCCTGGCCGTACTTCGAGAACCGTGAGGCGATGGAGACGCAGCGCCTGGCGGCGAAGTACCTGGCGACGCTGCTGGACAAGCCGGGTCTGGAGGCGATCATGCAGCGCCATCACAACGATGTGAAGGGGGTCGAGGCCGAACTGCGCACGCGGGTGGACGCCATGCTCGTTCAGGTCGCCCGCGAGACGCTGGAACGGGTCTCGCCGGGGCGAGCGGTCCTGAACACGACGGTGCGGCCGCTGGTGGACGAAGCAGTCCAGGCGGTCTTCAAGGGCGATCTGGACCCGTCACAGCCAGGGCTGGACGCCCGGCTGGCGGAAGCGCGGCGGTGGATGGAGGTCAAGGCGGGGCTGGCGTCGGGGCCGATGGCGAAACCGGCCCAGCCCACCGCGCCCGTCGCTCCGCCACCAGCCGCTGCCCCTCAAGCGCCCGCGCCGAAGCAACCGGCTCAACCCGTGCCCGCCGCGCCCAGCCTGCCC
>CAZFUK010000018.1:0-7167 GCA_964522005.1 uncultured Anaerolineales bacterium
CCGCGCCCAGAATCATCGCGCCGATGTTCTCCGCCACGGTGGACTCGAACAGGTCGGCGCCACGGCCCGCGCAGTCGCCGACGTTGTCGCCCACCAGGTCGGCCACCACGGCCGGGTTGCGCGGGTCATCTTCGGGGATGCCCTGCTCCACCTTGCCCACCAGGTCCGCGCCGACGTCCGCCGCCTTGGTATAGATACCGCCGCCCAACTGGGCGAACAGGGCGACAAAGCTCGCGCCGAAGCCCAGCCCGACAATCAGGTAGGGCGCGGCGACGGTCCAGTCGGCCTTGCCATACCACATGCCGTACAGGTAGTACATGATGCCGACGCCGAGCAGGCTCAGGGCGACGACCAGGAAGCCGGAGACCGCGCCGCCGCGCAGCGCCACGGTCAGCGCCTCACCGACGCCGTTGCGGGCCGCCGCCGCGCAGCGCACATTGGAGCGCACGGCGACGTACATGCCGATGATGCCGCACAGGGCGGACAGGGCCGCGCCCACCAGGAAGGCGATGCCCGTCATGAGGCCGAAGGTGACGGGGTTGATGTCCACTTCGACATAGCGGTCGAAGAGGCCGATGAGGATGGTGATGATCACGCCAGTCGCCACGGCGAGGAGGCCGATGGTGCGATACTGGCGGCGTAGGAAGGCGACCGCGCCCTCGAAGATGGTGGCGGCAACGTCCTGCATCTGCTGAGTGCCGGTCTCGCGCCGCAGAACGTCCCGTGCCAGGTACCAGGCAAAGACGATAGCGGCCAGTCCGGCGAGGGGTACAATGAACAGTAAGTTCATATCAGTCCTCCCGCTTGGAGTGTATAGATGGATGACCTACCCGGCCGCCGCCGCCACTGAGACTACCATGGCCGCGTCGGCGTCGACGCGTATTGGGCTGGAAACAACTCAGAACTTTCTACGTCGGGACAACGCTAAAGTTCTGCCTGGGACACAACAAGAACCTCCGAAGGCGGCATCACGTGCGCCTGCGACCTCGGAGGTCTCTGCGCGGAACAGCCAGGATTATAATGGAGATGACGTTATGCGTCAAATTCAGGAGTTTGGGCATTTGACCTGCCTATGCTACAATGAGAGCAATGGGAGAGCAATGGAAGCGATAAGTAGACCTCCGCTCAACAACCGCTCGACGTACCCGTTGGCATCCAGCCGACCTCCTCCGCGCCGGCGGGCCTCCCCCTGAGGCGAGGCCGCCTCCACCGCTGGAGGACGGGGGTGTTGTGACGGCGTGCGCCGCTACAACACCCCTGCCGCTATTTTTGGCCGGGTGGTCTTTGTGATGGAGGACGTGATGCTCGACAAGACGCGGGGAATTCTCTACCTGTCGGCGATTATCGGCCAGCCAGTGCGCGGGGCGAGTGGTGAGATTGTGGGGCGGCTGACCGACATGGTGGTGCGGATGACCGAGGCCGAAATGTTTCCGCCCGTCGCCGGGCTGGTGACGGCCATTGTGGGCCGCTTGCGCCACCGCTTCTTTATCCACGCCACCGACATCGCCGAGATCAGCGAAGGGGGCGTGCGCCTGAAGACCGACAACTTCAACCTGGCGCCGTTTACCCGCCGCGACTCCGAGGTCTTGCTGGGCAAGGATGTCCTCGACAAGCAACTGGTGGACATCAACGGCCGCCGCGTGATTCGCGTCAACGACGTTACCCTGACGCGCCAGCCCAACGACGCGGGCTACCGTGTCGCCGGCGTGGACGTGAGCGCGGCGTCGCTGGTGGACCGGCTCGGGCTGCGGCGGCTGGCGGCGGGCATGCAGCGCGAGGTCATCCCCTGGGACAGTGTCCAGTACTTCGCCAGCGAGGTGCCGGTCGTCAAACTGAAGCTGAGCTACGACAAGCTGGCGACGCTGCACCCGGCCGACCTGGGCGAAATCATCGGGGACCTGGGCTACCAGCAAGGCGGGGAGATGATCGCCGCCCTGGCCGAGACCCACGGCGACGAGTTGGCCGCCGACATGATCGAGGAGTTGGACCCCGAGCTGGGCGCGGCGGTCATCAGCGCCATGGATGTCGAGGACGCCGCCGACATCATCGAGGAGATGGAGTCGGACGAGGCGGCCGACCTGCTGGCCGAGCTACCGCCGGAGCAGGCCGAGGACATCCTGGAGGCGATGGAAGAGGACGAGGCCGAGGAAGTCCGCGAACTCCTTCAGTACCAGGAGGACACGGCGGGCGGCATCATGACCAATGAGTACGTCTCGCTCCCACCCACGCTGACCGTCGCGGAAGCCTTGACGCGGCTCCGCGTGGCGGACCTGCCCGAGTTCTCCTATTATCTGTACCTGTTGGACGAGGCCGAAACCCTGCTGGGCGTCGTCAGCCTGCGCGGGCTGCTCCAGGCGACGGATGACCAGACGCTCGGCGAGATTATGATTCCCGCCACCGCCCTGTTCACGGCCCAGGTCACCGAGCCGGCGCGCGAGGTGGCGGAGACCATGCTCCACTACGACCTGCTCGCCATGCCGGTGCTGGAGGAGGGGCGGCTGGTGGGCATTGTGATGACCCACGATGCCCTGGAACGCCTGATTCCCGACGAGAGCCAGCGCAGCTTCTTTGGCGGCGGCCGATGACGCGGCGCAAGCCGTGGCTGGCCCTGGTCACGCGGCGCGGGCGCGGGGCAGGGCGCAAACCACGGCGGCCCGGCTGGTTCAAGTACCTGGCGGTCCTCGGCCCCGGCATCATCGCGGCGGCGGCGGGCAACGACGCGGGCGGCATCACGACCTACTCCACCGTCGGCGCGCAGTACGGCTATCAACTGCTCTGGGCGATGGTCCTGATAACCGTCAGCCTCACGGTTGTGCAGGAGATGGTGGCGCGGCTGGGGGC
Organism: uncultured Anaerolineales bacterium; assembly: GCA_964522005.1. Taxonomy (GTDB): domain Bacteria; phylum Chloroflexota; class Anaerolineae; order Epilineales; family JAHCIE01; genus JAHCIE01. The sequence continues at coordinate 2,842 of CAZFUK010000018.1, forward strand.
GGTGACGGGCAAGGGGTTGTCCGACCTGATTCGCGAGCAGTTCGGCGTGCGCTGGACCGCCTTCGCCATGCTCGCCCTGCTGGTCGCCAATGCCGGCACGACGACCTCGGAGTTCGCCGGGGTCGCCGCCGCCATGGAACTCTTCGGCGTCAGTAAGTACCTCTCGGTGCCGGTCGCGGCGGTCCTCATCTGGTGGCTCGTCGCCAAGGGGTCGTTTGGCCGCGTCGAGCGCCTCTTCCTGGCGATGAGCCTCATCGCCGTCACCTACATCGTGTCGGCCTTCCTGGCCCGCCCGGACTGGGGGGCCGTGCTGACTCACACCGTCGTCCCGACCGTGCGGCTGGACGCCGGCTTCCTGGTCATGTTCGTGGCGCTGGTCGGCACGACCATCACGCCCTACATGCAGATCTACCAGCAGTCGTCCATTGTCGAAAAGGGCGTCACGGCGCGGGACTATGGCCTGGCGCGAGTGGATGTCATCACCGGCGTCCTCTTCTCAGACCTGGTATCCTACTTCATCATTGTCGCGACGGGCGCCACGCTGTTTATCCAGGGAACGCAGGTGCAGAGCGCCGCCGACGCCGCCTCGGCGCTCGCTCCGGTGGCCGGGCCGTTCGCCTCCACCCTGTTCGCCGTTGGGCTGCTCGGCGCGTCGGTCCTGGCCGCCGGCGTGCTGCCCATCGCCACCGCGTTTCCCATCTGCGAGGCGTTTGGCTGGGAGGCGGGCATGAGCCGCGACATGGGCGACGCGCCCGTGTTCTACGGCATCTTCACCAGCATGATTGCCGTCGGCGCGCTGGTGACGCTGATTCCCGGCCTGCCGCTGATTCAGCTTCAGATTGTGGTCCAGGTCATCAACGGTCTCCTGTTGCCCATCGAGCTGGTCTTTATCACGCTCCTGGCGGGCAACCACGACCTGCTCGGCCGCTTCACCAACGGGCGCGGCTTCGCGGGGCTGGCCTGGACAACGACCGCTGTGGTGGGCGCGCTGGCGCTGGCCCTGGTGGTGATTACGGTGGTGCTGCCAATGTTTGGCATTCAATTAGGGTAGCCTATCCCGGTAGAGACGCGACATGTCGCGTCTCTACCGTAGCGTGGCACGGACGGAGGCATGGCATGAATGAGGTACAGCGCGGGCTGGACCGCCTGCGGGGGCAGGCGCAAAAGAGGCTGCCTGGCATCCGCCGCCCCGGCTGGCTGAAGTACCTCGCCATGCTCGGGCCGGGCCTGATCGCCGCCAACGCGGGCAACGACGCGGGCGGCATCGCCACCTACGCCACCGTCGGCGCGCGCTATGGCTACAGCCTGCTCTGGATGCTGGTCCTGATTACAGTGAGTATGGGGGTGGTGCAGGAGATGGTGGCGCGTATGGGCGCCATCACGGGCAAGGGGCTGTCCGACCTGATTCGCGAGCAGTTCGGCGTGCGCTGGACCGCCTTCGCCATGCTCACCATCCTGGTCGCTAACGCCGGCACGATTGTCGCGGAGTTCGCCGGTATCGCCGCCGCGCTCGAACTGTTCAACTTCCCGCGTCTGCTGACCGTGCCCCTGGCGGCGGGGGCCGTCCTGGTCCTGGTCATTCGCGGTTCGTATCACCGCGTCGAGCGCGTCTTCCTGGCGCTGACCACGGTCTTCCTCACCTATGTCGTCGCCGCCTTTCTCGCCAAGCCGGATTGGGGCGAGGTCCTCCGCCAGACGCTCATCCCTACCTGGCGTTGGGAGAGCGGGTTCATCTTTCTGTTTGTCGCCACCGTCGGCACGACCATCGCCCCCTGGATGCAGTTCCTGCTCCAGTCCACCGTCGTGGACAAGGGGGTGACGGCGGCCGACTACAACCTCCAGCGGTTTGACGCCATCCTCGGCGTCATCCTGTCCGACACCGTGTCGTTCTTCATCATTGTGGCGACGGCGGCGACGCTCTTCAAGGAGGGCATCGTCATCGAGACGGCGGAGGACGCTGCCCGCGCCCTGGCGCCCATCGCCGGCCCGTACGCCGCGCTGCTGTTCTCCGTCGGGCTGCTGGGCGCGTCGCTCATCGGCGCGTGCGTCCTGCCCATCACCACGGCCTTCTCGGTGACCGAGGCGTTCGGCTGGGAGAACGGCCTGGACCGCACCTTTGGGGAGGCGCCCATCTTCTACGGGCTGATTACCTTCCTGGTCGTCGTCGCCGCGCTGGTCGTCCTCATCCCCGGCCTGCCCCTGATTCAGTTGCTGCTGTTTACCTCGGCGGTCAACGGGACGCTGCTGCCCATCGAGCTATTCTTTGTCATGCGGCTGATCAACGACCGCGAACTCATGGGCAAGTACACCAACGGACGGGTCTTCAACATCCTGGCCTGGGGCACGACGATTCTCGTCAGCCTGCTGTCCGTCATCTTCCTGGTGGTCGTGCTGGTGCTGCCCCTCTTCGGCATTACGCTGGGCTAAGACAATATTCGACAGAATTAACAGAATGGACCGAATAATCCGAAGAATCATTCTGTCCATTCTGTTAATTCTGTCTAAATCTCTGATTACGCGGGGTCTACGGGCGGTTCGCCCGGCGGCACGTCGTTGTCGGTGACGGGGCTGAGCAGCCAGGGCGGCAACTGGCGAATCTTCGACTGGTACAGGCGCATGGCGTGGGAGATGGCCCGCTTGGCCGTGTCGGCCGACTCCCAGCCCATCGGCGTGACCTTGACCCCCTGCAAGTCCTTGTAGACCGAGAAGAAGTGGGCCACTTCGTCCAGCCAGTGGCGCGGGATGTCCTTGATGTCGTGGTAGTCGCGGTACAGCGGGTCGGAATTGGGCACGGCGAGAATCTTGTCGTCAGGGTCGCCACCGTCGAGCATGCGGAACATGCCGATGGGGCGGGCGACGATGAGGGCGCTGGGGAAGCTCGGCTCGCCGACCATGACGATGACATCCAGCGGGTCGCCGTCCTCATAGTAGGTCTGGGGGATAAAGCCGTAGTCGCCCGGATAGTACATGGCCGAGTAGAGGACGCGGTCCAGGCGAATCAGGCCAAGTTCCTTGTCGTATTCGTATTTGTTGCGGGAGCCACGTGGCACTTCGACCACGGTATAGACGAGGTCGGGGGCCGACGGCCCCGGCGGCAGGTCGTGCCACATGTGGATAATCTGGCGTGTGACGGTCATGGTAGTCTCCCCGGGTAGTCGTACACTAGCCTGATTATAGCCCAAAACGGGCAGACAGGGAAACAGGTAGACCAGGGCCACGCCCCTGCCTACCTGTTTCCCTGTCTATGTTACTCCGAAGGTCTATCACCTTCGGACGGTTCAGCGACCCGATGGCTATTCGGCCGGCTCAGGCACGGCGCCATTCTTCGACGGCCGGCCAAGTTTGACCACGTTCACCGCCTGCGGGCCTTTGGGGTGATCCTCGACGCCAAACTCGACACGCTGCCCGGCTTCCAGGGTGCGGAACCCGTCGTCCTGGATGGCGGAGAAGTGGACGAAGACGTCCTTCTGGAACCCTTCCTGCTCCGGCTCGATAAAGCCGTATCCTTTTAAGGCGCTGAACCACTTCACCGCGCCGGTATATCTTTCGTCTGCCACCCTCATATCCTCCCGGATGGTTATCCGATGTCACTGCGAGCGCCCTGTCGCTTCAGGCGCGTGTGAAGTATAACACAAGTGGCACACCAGGTCAATTATTTTGTAGTCGAACAAACATATGGACGGGGGTGACTTTGGCGTTGGGACGACTCCTGGCTATACTCATGAGTGCAATCCCATAGCTAACAGGAGAAAGACGATGGCTGATCTTTTGCGGACCGCGACGGGCACCTGGGCCGGCGACCTGCGCACGGGGCATGGCACGGCGTCCACCGAGAGTGGGGCGTTGAAGCAGGCGCGGGTCTCGTTCGATACTCGTTTTGACACCACGCCGGGCAGCAACCCGGAGGAACTGCTGGCGGCGGCGCACGCCTCCTGCTTCAGCATGGCGCTCTCGGCGGGGCTGGGGCGCATGGGGCACACGCCCACCGAGATTCGCACGACGGCGACCCTGACCCTCCACAAGGGCGCGCAGGGCTTTAAGATTACCAAGATTCACCTGGCGACGGAGGGGAAGGTGCCGGGCATTGACCAGGCGACGTTCCAGGAGGCGGCCGAGGGCGCCAAGAGCAACTGCCCGGTGTCGGTGCTGCTCAAGCCGGGGCTGGAGGAGATTAGCCTGGACGCGAAGCTGGTGGGCTAAGAGTAAGTGGGAAGAGGTGGGAAGATAGGGAAGGGCAGCTATTTTGAAACGGGAGTGACGCGGTCGCCCCGCGCCGCCCAGGGCTGAACCCCTGGGCTAGGCAAACGAAGCCCTGCGGGCTGAAAT
>CAZFUK010000018.1:7267-21383 GCA_964522005.1 uncultured Anaerolineales bacterium
TAGCCCCCTTGGGGCTTTGCCTGCCTAGCGCGGGCGCTTCCAGCCCCGCGCGGCCCCTACCGCATAACTCATGTTTGCGAGAAACAACCCGGCTTCACCCAGAAGCCGGGTTGTCTTATGCCGCCAGGCGTCTCACTCGGCCGCCCAGGCGATTCCCGCGCCCGTTGCTTCGAGGGCTTCGAGGCTGGGCGCGCCGGGACCGGCGGTGGAGCGTAGCGTGATGCCGTAGACCCCTTCGCCCCGGCTGGTCAGCACCGTGTTGAGGCGCGAACTCTGGCCAGCCGGGCTTTCCAGCGGCTCGACCAGGTGAATCGTGGCCGACCCAATGGGGAAGAGGGCAGCGCGCCACTCGTCGGCGAGGCCGGTTTGGGGGTGGAGGCCGAGCAGGGCTTCGTACTGCGCCGCGCTGGTGACCAGGTCCTGAACGGCGACGTAGACCGCCGCCACGCCGAGCGCGCCGTTGGCGTGCTCCTGGGCCGCGCCGCCCGGCACGCGCAGGGCGCGCGCCGTCACGTCGCCACACAGGAAGGGCAGGCCGGGCGCGGGCGGCAGGCCAAGCTGCCACGCTACCTGCTGGCCGTCGGGGCGGAGGCGGCCGCCGGGCAGCGGCCCCTGGTAGTCCACACCGCGCAGCCGCGCTGCGTCCAGGTCGTCGGCGATGGCGTCGGGGAGCAGGGCGAAGTCCACGATGCCGGGCTGCTTGCCCGCCCAGCGGTGGCCGGGGTCGGGGCGCTTGAAGGCGATGAGTTCCAGGTAGCTGTTGTCCTGGAAGGCGACCAGGGCGTTGTGCGTGGCGCCGCCGGTGTGCTCGCCGCCGGGCACCACGTTGAAACCGGCCTCGGTGTAGCTCTCAATAGCCTGGTCGAGGTCCTCCACCAGGATGACGATGTGATCAATCCCCCGTAGCATATGGGCGCCTCCATCAATCTGGGGTGGCAACAATTAGCCCGTAATCATATGAAAGTGGAGGCGGAAAGTAAAGCGGGACTAGACGCCGATGGGCGGTCAGGCGGACGGCCCCCACTGCCGCCCACGCAGGCCCGCTACCAGCGCGACGAGGGAGAGGACACCGAAGGCGGCGAACCAGGGCACGGACGCCGTGGCCGTTGACGCGGGCTGAGGGGCGGAGGGAGCCACAGGGGGTGGCGCGGCGGGTGGCGCGACCTGGGCGGCCGTCGGCGGCTGGGCCTGGGGCAGGTTCACCTTGAGGGTGTCCAGCAAGCACTCCATGGCGGCATCGCCGATGGGCGACGCGGCGAACCAGCGTCCCTCGTTGTGACCGGGGCCGTAGCCGAGCGCCTTGATGTAGTAAACGGCGCCTCGGTCGCCCTGTGGGTTGGGGTGATAGCGCAGCCGGTCAAACGCCTCGTACTGGCCGTCGCGGCTCTTATAGTAGCGCACCATCTCGTAGCCGGGCGCAGCCTTGGCGGCCGGGTCGGGCGACGTGGTAAAGTCCATGAACGCCTCGGGGGACAGTCCAATCAGTTTCTCCGGGCCGACGATTTCGACCTCGCCCGCGAGGCCCGGCCCGCTCAGCAGCAGCTTGTCCGGCGGCTCTTCAGGCCAGGCCAGCGCCAGGGCGCAGGTCGCGGTCAGCAGGGTTACGACGAGCAGCGCAACACGCTTTAGCATCTCCCTCTCCTTTCGGCTCATTCTGATGTCCAACTCTACTCAGTCTACACCGCTCGCGGGCCTGTGGTTCCAGCCCTGACCGGATTAGGTTGAATTTGACCGGGGGCCGCGCCGGGACTACGCTTAGGCGCGCCCCCATTTAAACAACGGGACGCCCATCAGAAAGAGAGAGGCCCATGCCTGATTCATCCCCCGCGCCCCTGCGCGTCGCCGTCGTGGGCGGCGGCTTTATCACCGCCCGCCGCCACATTCCCGCCATCCAACGCCACCCGGAGACGACCCTGGCCGCCCTGGTCGAGGTCAACGCCGAGCGCGGCCGCGCCCTGGCCGACCAGTTTGCCATTCCCGCCCTGTTCACCGACTATGCCCAGATGTTGCGCGAGGTCCAACCCGACCTGGTGCTCATCGCCACGCCCAACGTCTTCCACGCGCCCATGTCCATCGCGGCGCTCGAAGCGGGCGCGCACGTCCTGTGCGAGAAGCCCATGGCGCTGAGCATAGCCGACGGGCAGGCCATGCTGGAGGCCGCCCACCGCGCCGGGCGGGTGTTGACCATCGGCCTGCACAACCGCTTCCGGCCGGAGATGGAGACGATGAAGCGGGTCATTGACGAGGGCCAACTGGGCCGTGTCTACTACGCCAAGGCGTCCATGCTGCGGCGGCGCGGCATCCCCGGCTTCGGCTCGTGGTTCACCAACCGCGACCTGGCCGGTGGCGGCGCGCTGATGGACATCGGCGTCCACATGGTGGACCTAGCGCTGTGGATGATGGGCAACCCACGCCCGGTCTCGGTCATGGGCATGACCTACTCCGAGTTCGGCCCGCGCCGCCGCGCCCTCGGCACCTGGGGCAGCGACGCGCCGGCCGCCGACGCTGTCATCCCGGCGACCGCGCGCTTCGACGTGGACGACCTGGCGGCAGGGGTCGTGCGCTTCGCCAACGGCGCGACGCTGATGGTGGATGTGTCCTGGGCGGGCTACAGCGCGGCCGAGGAACGCTTGCAGGTGCTGGGCAGTGAGGCGGGCGCGGATGTGTTTGTCATGGAGCGTATGGCGCCCACCCAGACGCCCCTCAGAGTCTACCACGACATGGCCGGGCGGCCGACGGAGACCTACCCGGTCATCCCGCCGTCGGCGCCCGAGGACAACCCCCACGCCCTCCAGTTCAACGCGCTGGTCCGCCACCTGCGCCACGGCGGACCGCTGCGCGTGCTGCCGGAGCAGGCGCTGGACGTCACGGCCATCCTGATGGCCCTCCAGGAGTCGGCGGCGACCGGTCACTCGGTGGATATCGCGTCGTTGGGGTAATGGATACTTGAGAGATGAAACAGACAGGGCTAACGATGACCTATCGCTAGCCCTGCCTGTTCAGAAAGACAACGTGAGTTTACTGCCCCGTGGCCGGGCGACCTGAGGGCGGCGGTACGGGTGGGACGTTAGGCCGAGGCGACGGCGGCGTGGTAGGGCCAGTGGTGGGCGGCACGTTGGCGCCAGGGAGTGACGAAGGCGAGGGTGGGGGCGGTGGCTGATTGGCGCGCGCTTCTGCCTGCTGCTGCCAGCGGTCCAGGAGACGGCCAGCCGTCTCGCGGCCACCCAGGCCAAAGGCCAGCGCGGCGGCCACGGCGATGGCGCCGAGGGTCAGGCCAAAGGCGAGGTTGACAATCTCGGTCGCCAAGCCCATCTGGCGCAGGGCCATCGCCCCCGACAGGACGATGATGGCGATGCGGGCGACGGGCGCCAGCAGGTTGGCGTTGCCCATGCCGCTGCCCAGGATGGACTGGTAGGCCAGGTTCGCCAGGTACAGGCCGATGGCGAGGATGATCAGGCCCAGGATGATCTGACCCGCCAGCATGAGGAACTCGCCCAGGAGAGCGGTGAGGGTGGCGAAGCCCAGCAGCCGCGACGCCTCCACAGCGGCGAAGAGCATGATGACCACCAGCACCAGGTTGCCGACGATCTGCGCCAGCGACTGGCCGCCGGGCGCGGCCGCGCGGGCCAGGCCCAGGCGGGCAGGCAGGGTGTTGAAGCCGAGGTCGGTCAGCAGGCGGCTGACGATCTGCGCCACGAAGCGGCCGACGAAGAAGGCCAGCGTCAGCAGCAGGCCGGCGGCGAAGATGTTGGGCAGCGCGGCCAGGAAGGTGTTCAGCATGTTGCTGATGGGCGCGGTGATGGCCGGCAGGCCGAGCGCGTCAAGGGCGGCGGTGATGGCGGGAATCAGCACCAGGATGTAGACGACCAGGCCGACCAGGTCAGACAGTTGGCGTTGCCCCGCCTGGGCCAGCCCCACTCGTTCGCCCAGCCGGTCCAGACCGACGGCGGACACGAGGTTGCTCACCACCTCGCGCAGGACACGGGCGACGAGCAGGCCGATGAACAGGATGAGGGCCGCGCCGATCAGGTTCGGCAGGAAGGCCAGGACCCGGTTCAGCAAGCCCTGGACAGGCAACAGCAGCCCGGGCAGCGCCAGGGCATCCAGGATACCCGGCAGGAAGAACAGCCAGACCAGGTAGAAGCCGAGGGTGGCGAGCGTGTTGGTGAGACCACTGCTGCGGGCGCGTTCGTCGAGGCGCACCGCTTCGCCGACGCGGCGGATGACCGTCCGCACGATGGCGGCGACGATCCACGCGACGATGAACAGGACCAGGGCGCCCACGATGCGGGGCGCGTAGAGTTGGATGGAGCCGGTGAGTTGGTCGAAGACAGTCATGTCAGCCTCCTCGTAGATGGACAAGGACAGGACAAAGCTTATTCGGCCTCCCCCGTGCCGAACAACGAGGTGCTTGCAAGCCGTGTGCCAAGCCAAAAGAGACAGAGAGGAGGCAGGGAGCCTCCTCTCTGTCATATTCACCTGATGGGCGGAAAAAGGTCACCCGCGCTGGCCGGTCGGGGTGGATTCGCGTGGCTGCGGGGCGGACGGATCCAACTGAATCTTCTCGTTGTCGCCGATGTCATCCGCGCGCTGGCCCGTGGCGAGCGCCTTGGCCAACCCCACCAACTGCACCACCTTGCTCGACGGCGAATCCCAGTACTCGGCCTGGGTCACGTCCACTTTGAGCAAGACGAGGTCGGGGTCGTCCAGGCCGTCGGGGAACCAGGCCTTGAACATCGGGTTCCAGAGTTCCTTCATCTTCTGCTTGTCGCGCACGAGGCGGGCGCGCCCCGACACCGAGACGTAGCGGTTGTCGTCGGGATTGGCGTAGCTGACGTTGACGTGCTGGTCTTGCTGAACTTCGTCTACCTTAGCGGTGCTCAGGCCGGTAAAGAACCACAGGTCGCCGTCGAACTCGGCCTGCTGCGTCGCCATGGGGCGGCTGCGTAGCGTGCCATCCGGCATGGCCGTGGTCAGCATGGCGAAGCGAATGTCCTTGATCATCTCGCCCAGTTTCTTGACGTCTTCCGCGCGCGAGTCGTGATGGCTCATGGAGGGTCTCCTTGCTCTAAGAACTTAGCCTGACTAAATTCCGAGCAAGGTCTGTACCACCACCGAGTGTTTGAGTGAGAGGGGCTAGGCCGGGGTGACTGCTGGCTCCCGCCCTTTATGACGCTCCTCCAGCCAACGTTGAAGCGACTGAGGACTCTCGCCCAATCCGCGCCCGAGCAGAAGTGTGGGCAGGCCAATATCTTCATCCAGATCCGGCCAGTGGAGGCTATCCCGGAAGACGATGAAGTGCTCTCGCTCTTCTGGCGTGCCGTAAGCGAGACGCGGGAACCACACGATGGGAACGGAAATGGTGCGTCCATCGGCCAGATCAACGACCAGAACCTTATCTGTCACATGGGCCGCCGTGATTTCAGCGTGCGCCAGTTTCAACTTAATCAGTTCCAGTTCCATCAGCGCCGTGGGCATGTTCCTGCCCCCTTTGCAAGAATTGCCACTACTGCTCCGCACACTATCATTATACCCGAAGATAACTTGTCCTACAATCGCCTCTCAGTGCTCCATTACAATGACTCCTCTGGCGACGGCACCGCTCTGGAGCGCCGCATACGCCTCGTTGATCTGGTCCAGGCGGTAGGTGCGGGCGACGAGTTCGTCGAGCTTCAGCCGGCCCTGGCCGTACAGGTCGAGCAGGCGCAGCATGTCCACCCGAGGCCGCGCCGAGCCGTAGAAACAGCCCTTGAGCGTCTTCTCGTGCATCGCCAGAGAGTAGGCGTCAATCTGCGCTAGTTGGCCCTGCGGCGCGATGCCCACCTCGACCGCCGTGCCGCCGTTGCGGATACACTCGAAGGCTTGCTGGACCGTGCGCGCGCTGCCAAAGGCGTCGAAGGCGTAGTCGGCCCCGCCGCCCGTCAGCTCTCGCACGCGGGCCACCGGGTCCTCGTGGCGGGCGTTGACGGTGTGCGTGGCGCCCAGGTCGCAGGCGAACTGGAGCTTCTCATCGTAGAGGTCCACGGCGATGATCTGGCCCGCGTTGAGCAGCCGCGCGCCCTGGACGACGTTCAGCCCGACACCGCCACAGCCGATGACGACGACTGAACTGCCCGGCTCGACGCGCACCGTGTTCATCGTCGCGCCCACGCCCGTCATGACGGCGCAGCCCACCAGCGCCGCCCGGTCCAGCGGGATGGCCGGGTCGATGGGCAGCAACTGGGCTTCGGGGATGACGGCGTACTCGGCGAAGCAGGCCACCCGCGCCAGGTGGTACACCGCTTGCTCGTTCAGGCTGAGGCGGGTCGTGCTATCGTAGAGCGTGCCCATCGGCGTTACGTGGCCGACGCATAGCATGGGGCGGCCGCTGGTGCAGTAGAAGCAGCGGCCGCAGTTGGGGCGGAAGATCAGGATGCAGTGGTCGCCCGGCTTGACCAGGCTGACGCCCGGCCCGACGGCTTCCACAATGCCCGCCCCCTCGTGGCCGAGGACAATGGGCCTGGGGCAGGCCCACTCGCCCTTCATGTAGTGCAGGTCGGAGTGGCAGACGCCCGCCGCCGCGACCCGCACCAGGGCTTCGCCGGCGCGCGGCTCGGCCAGATCCAGCTCCTCAATGACAAGGGGTTGTCCGACCTCGTGGAGGACAGCGGCTCGAATCTTCATGGGGAACCCTCCTGGGGAATGGGCGTGGCTGGGCTTATCATACACCCCCTGGCGAGAGTGGGCAACCAGCCAGAGACCTGACAGGTTTCTAAGAACCTGTCAGGTCTGTATTCGCGGATGTGGGAGGTTCTATGCAGGCGACAGAGGCGAGGGGCGAGGGCGGCGAGCGGGAGGTGCGGATTCGGGTAGGCGAGGCGACGCTGGAGGGTAACCTGACGCTGCCCGACGGGGCCACGGGCATCGTCCTGTTCGCCCACGGCAGCGGCAGCAGCCGCTTTAGCCCGCGCAACCGCTACGTGGCGAGTGTCCTCGTCCAGGGCGGCCTGGGCACGCTGCTCATGGACCTGCTCACGCCCCAGGAGGCTGAGCGCGACCCGCGGCCGCGCCAGCCCCGCTTCGATATTGGCCTGCTGGCTGCCCGGCTCGTCGGGGCGCTGGCCTGGTTGACGCCGGGGGCGGACACCCAGGGCCGGGGGGTGGGGCTGTTTGGGGCGAGTACGGGCGCGGCGGCGGCGCTTATCGCGGCGGCGCGGCAGCCCCATGTCGTGGGCGCTGTCGTCTCGCGCGGCGGCCGACCTGACCTGGCGGGCGACGCCCTGCCCCACGTCCAGGCCCCGACCCTGCTCATTGTCGGCGGCGCGGACACGCCCGTCATCGCCCTCAACGAGACGGCGCTGGCCCAGCTACCGAGCGAGAAGCGGCTGACGATCATCCCTGGCGCGACGCACCTGTTCGAGGAGCCGGGGACGCTGGAAGAGGTCGCACGGCTGGCCCGTGACTGGTGCCTGCGCTACCTGGATCGCGTCTAGGGGCCGAAGACGCTGCCGGCCTGCCCGTCCGCGAAGTCCACTACCGTGTGCGGGAGGGGCGTCCCGCCGCCGTTCAGGACCCGCAGCGCCACCTGGCGGTCGAAGTCGAAGACGGGGTCCTCGAGCGCGGCGAGCGCGGCGGCATCGAACCAGCGGCGGTCGGCCAGCCCCTCGTGTAGCTCCGTCGGCATCGCGCCGCCGACAGAGACGACGGCCAGGACGGCGACCTGGTGGTCGGCACGGTCGCGCAGGGCGACCAGGCCGTCCACCTCGACCGTCAGCCCGGTTTCCTCGCCAAACTTGCGGCGCATGCCCTCCACCAGGCTCTCCTCGGGCCGGGCATGGCCGCCGGGCAGCATCCACGCATACTGGCCGTAGTCCTGCTTGACGAACAGGACCCGCCCCCCCTGATGCAGCAATCCCAGCACAACCGCCGTTTTCATGCTCACCTCCCTACGAGGACAGGGGGCCGCAACTGTAGTGCCGCTTGAGCCAGGCCGACAACCCGTCCAGGCCGGGGAACAGGACGCGCTCGTTGATGTTGGCCCCATCGAGCTTGTCGCGCACCTCCCACTTGAGGCCGGCCGGAATGATGATACGGCGGTAGAGCGGCTCCTGGTCGGGCGCGCGGTCCTGGGTGCGCGCTGTCAGCCACTCGTCCAGCCGCGCTTCGGGGCTGTTCATGAGCGAGAAGAGGGCGTACTGGTTGATGATGCGCTCGTCCAGGGCGGGCGGCTCGAAGAAGACGACAAACTCCTCGTCGGAGAGATCGTCGAACTGCTCCAGGTCCTCGGCCAACTCGCTCATCATCTCGGCGTAGAAGCCCTTGGTCACCGCCTTGTTGAGAATGTCGAGCGGACCGCGCGGCAGGTAGCGGTGGCACTCGGCGATGTTGACGCACCAGATGACGGCGTCGCTTTCCTGGCGGCCGTTGGCGAGGTCGGCGGTGGCGAAGTGCATGGCGACGAAGGGCGACCACGTCCAGTCCATGAGGCGGGTGGGCAGGCCGTGGTGCTGGGCGACCGAGAGCCAGTACCACGTCGAGACGCCTGGGTTGATCTGCTGCTGGCCGTACATCTGGAACGAGAAGAGCAGTTCCTTCTCAATCAGCGCCAGGTTAGCCTCGACGGTCGGGCAGCGATTCAGCCGCAGCAGGCTCGTCGTCAGGGCGCGCTCGGCGCCGGATACGCCGCGATAAACATAATGCGAGCGAAAGCGGCCCAGGTTCTCGTGGGGCGCGCGGGGGAACAACTCGCGATTCAACTCTTCCCAACTATTGACCGTTACTTCCATACCGGTACTCCTACCTCTGTCATGCTGAGCCGAAGGCGAAGCATCTCGCGTTACTGAAGGAGAGCTTTCAGAATCTCGACCGCGCCGCGCAGGTCGTTCAGGTCCACCATCTGGGTCGGGGTGTGGATGTAGCGGGCGGGCAGGCTCAGCGTACCCACGGGCACGCCGCCGCGCGTGGTCTGCATCGCCATGGCGTCGGTCGTGCCGATGAAGCTCACCTGAAGCTGATAGGCTATGCCCGCGCGCTCGGCGGCCTGGATGAGGGCCTGCTTGACGCGCGGGTGGCCGATGACCGCCACGTCCTTGAGGGTGATGGCCGGCCCGGCGCCCAGGCACACGTCCCTCGGCTTGATCTTCGGCGTGTCGCCGGCCGGCGTGACGTCAATGGCGATGGCGAAGTCGGGTTCGAGGCCAAAGGCGGCTGCCCCCGCGCCCAGCAGGCTGAACTCCTCCTGGACGGTGAAGGCGGCCAGGACGGTGTGGGGGCTGTCGCCCAACTCGCGCAGCGCCTGAATCAGGACGGTGACGCCCGCGCGGTCGTCGAAGTTGTGGCCGAGGACGCGCGTCTCGCCGTGGGCGCGGGTCACACTGTGGCGGAACACGCCCAGGTCGCCGACCTTAACGGGGCAGTCGGCGCGGCTGGTCGCCCCGACGTCCAGGAACATGGTCGGCAGCGTCAGGGCCTCGCGGGGCAGCGCCGTCCCATCCACACCAAACGTGCCCTCGACGCCGTTCTCGAAGACCACGCGTGAGCCGGGCAGGGTGTTGGGGTTGACAAAACCGACCGAGGCGACGCGGGCGAAGCCGTACTCGTCAATGCTGGAGACCATGACGGCGATTTCGTCCAGGTGCGCCGCAAGCAGAATGCGCTGGCCGCCCTGCTCGTTCCCGCCGCGCGGCCGACGAATCGCCAGCAGGTTGCCCAGGCTATCGGTGCGGACCTCGTCCACCAGCCCTTCGACCTCAGCGCGGACTACGTCGCGCACCCCCGCCTCGTACCCCGACGGCCCATACGCATCACACACACGCTGTAACAGATCGAGCATGATCGCTCCTCACTACCGTTATTTTGGACACGGATAGAATAATAATCTGTGTTAGTCCGTGGTTGTCCGTGTCCCATTTCCTAGCGCCGCCTGGAGAAGGCGAACGGCGGCGGCCAGGTCATCAGGGTGGGCGAGGGAGACGGGCAGGTGCGGGTAGCGGACCGGGAGGCCGACCAGGGCCGTCGGGACGCCCGCGCCCGCTTGCTGCACCCCACGCGCATCGCTGGTCTCGCCGCGTGTCGCCAGGGTTTGGGTGGGGATGCCGTGAGCCTCGGCCAGGGCCTGGAGCCGCGCCGTCAGGCCACGGTCGAGCAGGACCTGGCGGTCGCTCAGCACCAGGACTGGCCCCGCGCCCAGCCGGGGGTCGGGTGGCGGCTCGTCCTCGTCGGGCAGCTCGTCCACGCCCACGCCGTCCACCACTAGCGCCAGGTCTGGCTCCACGGCGTAGGCGGCCACCCGCGCCCCCCGCGCTCCGACGCCTTCCTGCACCGTGAAGGCCAGGTAGAGATCGCAGGGGTAGTCCCCGTCGAGCAGGGCCAGGGCGACCGCCACGCCGGCGCGGTTGTCCAGCGCCTTGCCCTTGACCAGCGGCCCCAGGCGGCCAAACGTCGTCGCCGGGACGGCGTAGTCGCCGCGCTTGACCACACCCGCCGCCTCGTCCTTGCCGTCTACGCCTATGTCAACCGTCAGGTCGGCCAGGTCGGGCACGTCCTGGCGGCGCTCGCGGGGCGTCAGGTGGACGGGCGCGACGCCGATGACGCCCGGCGTGCGCGACGGGCCGACATGGACGACCTGGCCGAGCAGCCCACGCGCCTCGACGCGGCCCGCCGCCCGCACGTTGAGCAGCCCGTTGCCGCCAATTTGCATCACCATGAGGCCGGCTTCGTCCATGTGGGCGGTGACCAGGACGCGGGGCGGAGGGGAAGGGCGCAGTAGGGGCGAGGTGACCTCGCCCCTACCAGCCTCCCCGCCCGGTGTAGGGGCGAGGCCCGGCTTTGCCCGCTTGAGGGCGAACAGGTTGCCGACCACGTCGGTCCAGACCTCGTCGGCGCGGGTCGCCAGGTGACCCCGCAGCAGGTCGCGCACCTGGGCCTCGTCGCCGGGCGGGCCAAACGCTTCGGAGAGCGCCTGGAGGAGTTCAAGGTCAATGGTCATAGGGCCTCATAGTGGTCAGTGGTTAGTGGTCAGTGGTCGGTAGTCGGTAGTCAGTAGTCGGTACAGGCTGCGAGGTTCGGTGGGCAGTCCCAGGCTAACCCATGGCCTGAATGCCACGGCTGCCTTGCGCTGTCCCAGGCCCGTGGCCTGAACGCCACGGCTGCCTTCCGCTTCCCGTCTCCTGTCTTTCCTCCGTCCTCCGTCCTCCGTCCTAGAACTCGGCCAGCGTGCCGTTGGCGCGGACGTGGTTCTCGGCCCAGCGGTAGGCCAGGAAGCCCAGGGCCGGCATGAGCAGACCCCAGGCCGCCACAATGACCATCTCGGTGGACGCGGGCAGGAGTTCGGGGTAGCCGCGAGGGAAGCCCATTAGCGCCGAGCGGAACAGGTCCACGCCGTAGGACAGGGGAATGGCGTAGCTGACGGCGCGCACGGGACCGGGCAGGACGGAGAACGGGAAGAACATGGCGCAGACGGCCATGAGGGCGAACTGGAGCATGTTGGCGACGGTCTGGGCCGACTCCTTGACGATGAGGGTGTAGGCGGCGAAGGCGAAGCCGAAGCCGAACACGCCGGACAGGGTCAGCACGAGGGTCAGCAGGGCCAGGCCTGGGTTCGCCAGGGGCAGCGGGCCAAAGAGGAAGCGCATGAAGCCCAGGCTGGCCGTCGCGTTCAGCCCGGTCCAGACGAGGGGGAAGAACACGCGCGAGACGAGGTGCAGGAAGCGGTTGGCGGGCGTCAGGTAGAGCGACTCCAGGGTGCCCTCGTACTGCTCCCAGCGGATGTTGTAGCCCACGCTCCAGAGGGTGTCGGAGACGAACAGGAACAGGACAAAGCCGTAGATGGCGACGCCGCTGAAGCCGCGCCCGACCTGCGACGCCAGGGCATCCTGGACGCCGGCCGGGATGAACGACAGCGACGCGAAGAGCATGATCAGGATGATGATGAACACCTGGGCGAAGCTGCTGATGAAGTTGACCGGGTAGCGGACCATAATCAGCAGGTTCTTGCGCAGCATCGCGCCGAACGAGTCGAGGGTTTGTGATAGCATCGTGGGGCAGTGTCCTCTGGAGGTCACCCTGTCGGGTGTAGAGAACATTGTACTCGGCTGGCCCTGTCCCGTCCAACCCCGCGTGACACGCCTGGGGCTTTGCGAAGTTGAACCGAGGTTAGCCTTGTTGGGGAAGCTCGCCGTCCCTGAGCAGCCAGCGGCCACGGGCCAGGACGTGGCGCAGTTCCAGGCTGCGGTTGTCAATGACCAGGATGTCCGCGTCCGCGCCCGGCTCCAGCCGGCCCTTCGCTGCCAGCTTGAGCGCCTGGGCCGTGTTGCGGGTGAAGTGGGGCAGGACGCGGTCGGGCGTCAGCCGCGCCTCGCGCAGGCAGGCGGTGAACATCTCGTAGAGCCGCAGCGTGGTGCCCTGGGCGTGGGCGTCCGAAGAGACGGTCAGGCGGTCGGGCGGGCCGTCGTGGTCCAGGTAGTACCGCAGCCACTTGACAGAGTCGGCCTCGATGGTGTCCATGTCTACATAGGCGCCCCGTTGCGCCAGCGCGATCGCCTCGTCCATCAGCGCTTCGCTGCGCTCGTTGTGGGTGGGGTAGAGCGACTCCGGCGGCACGTCGTACTGGTCGAGCAACTGGTGGAGCAGCGCCAGCCGCTGGTCCGAGGGGCCGACGTGGAAGTGCGTCACGCCCGCCTTGCCGGTCAGGGTCCCCGCCACCATGGCCGACGAGACAACGCGCGCCAACTCATGGACCTGCGGTTCGAGGGAGCGGTTGTCGGCGATGGCGATTTCGCCCACGCCAATCACCTTATCAATCAGGACGATATCGTCCATGACGCTGGACATGATGGTGGGGGTGGGCAGGCGGAAGCCGCCGGTGTACATGTAGGCCGTTAGCCCCAGGGCGTCCAGTTGCTTGCAGCGGCCCAGCAGCGCCGTCAGGGTGCGCGTCGTGGTGTCGGTGCCCAGCAGCCCAACGACCGTCGTGATGCCGGCGCGGACCAGCTCCTCGAAGCCCACTTCGGACGTGCGGGTGGCGAAGCCCTGCTCGCCGCCGGCGCCAATGAGGTGCTGGTGCGGGTCAATCAGGCCCGGCGTCACCAGGCAGCCCGCCGCGTCTACCACGTCACAGGGCACGTCGAGATCGGCGTACTTGCGGGCGTCCACCGCCCCGACAAAGCCAATCCGCCCCCCGACCACCAGCACCGACTGGACGCCCCGCGCGTCCGGGGTGAAGACCTCGCCATTCTGGATGAGTGTCAGCATGATGGTTCCTTATGGTATCTGTCATGCTGAGCGAAGCGAAGCATCTCGCCTTTCGATAGGCGAGACCCTTACCCTGAGTACCCTCCATACGGAGGGCAGGCAGGGCACAGGTCGCTTCGCTCAGGGTGACAGGTGACAGGTGGTTAGGCCACGCCCTCCAGGCTGGGCGGGGTGAGCGTCGTGACGGGGACGGCGCCCCAGCGAGCCAGCGTCTCCTGGGCGACGGCCATGTCTTCGTAGAACACGACAATCCCCTCGCCCTCGACCATGTCGGCCAGCGCCGTCTCCAGCGCCTCGGTCGCATTGAGTACGACACGGCAGTCGCGGTGCGGGGCGACGGCCTGGACGGTCTCGTACATCAAGGCGGCCACGACACCCGGCGCGCGGCCCCGCCGGTTCTGGCCCTCCCAGATGATGACCCGCTGGAAGCCACGTGCCGCCATCTGCGCCACGTGGCGGATCAGCGCGTCGTCGCGGTCGCCCGGCGTGGCGACGATACCCGTCAGCCGACGCCACTGCCAGTGGGCGGATAGCCGCGCTACCTGGTCCAGGGCATCGGGGTTGTGGCCGTAGTCGAGCAGGACGTAGCCCTGGCCGACGCGGTAGAGGTTGGCGCGGCCGGGGTTGCGCGAGCTGTCAAAGCCGAGCAGGGCCGCGCCGACGGCGTCGGCCGGGACGCCCAGGGCGCGGGCGGCGGCGGCGGCCGCCAGGGCGTTGGCGATGTTGAACTCGGCCGCGCCGGCCAGGGTGACAGGAATCAGTTCGGCGCGCACCAGCCGCGTCTGCCGGCCGCCCACCGCTTCGACCAGCCAGCCACCCCGCAGGAGGTAGGCCGTGCCGCCCGCCTGGAGGTGCTGGCGCACCAGGCCCCGGTTCTCCCCCATCG
>CAZFUK010000019.1:0-4240 GCA_964522005.1 uncultured Anaerolineales bacterium
GTGCGGCCCTGCATCAGGCGGTCGAGGGCCTGGTGGATGTGGTACTCGGTCTCGGCGTCCACGCTGGAAGTCGAGTCGTCCAGAATCAGGATGCGCGGGTCCAACAGCAGGGCGCGGGCGATGGCGATGCGCTGCTTCTGGCCGCCGCTCAGGCCGACGCCGCGCTCGCCCACGGGCGTGTCGTAGCCCTGGGGCAGGGCGGTGATGAAGTCGTGCGCCTCCGCCGCCCTGGCCGCCGCCACCACATCCTCCAGGCTCGCGTCGGGGCGGCCAAAGGCGATGTTGTCGCGGATGCTGCCGGTAAACAGGTTCGTCTCCTGGAGGACGATGCCGATCTGGGAGCGCAGGCTCTCGACGGTCACATCGCGCACATCGTGGCCGTCAATGGTGACGCGGCCGGCCGTGGCGTCGTAGAAACGCGGAATCAGGTTGATGATGCTGCTCTTGCCCGCGCCCGTCGCGCCCAGGATGGCGACCGTCTGCCCTGGCGCGGCGGTGAAGCTGACATCGGTCAGCGTGTTCTCGGTGGCGCCGACGTAGCGGAACGCGACGTTCTCGAAGGCGACGCGGCCGGTGACAGGCGGCAGCGGCCGCGCGCTCGGCTTGTCGGCCACTTCGATGGGAGCGTCCAGGATTTCAAAGATGCGCAGCGCCCCCGCGCCGGCCTGCGAGATGAGGGCCGACACCATGCCCAGGCCGAAGATGGGGAACAGCAGCAGGGCCAGGTAGGTGTTGAAGGCGACCAGTTCGCCCAGCGTCAGCGAGCCGCCGATGACCTGCTCGCCGCCGTACCAGATGACGATGAGCGAGCCGAGGCCGGACATGGTGAAGAACAGGGGCAGGTTGAACGAGAAGGCCCGCGCGGCCTGGAGGTTCATGTCGCGCAGTTCGTCGTTGGCGGTGTGGAAACGCCCCGCCTCGTACTCCTCCCGCGCGAACGCTTTGACCACCCGCACGCCCGACAGGTTCTCCTGGAGGATGGTGTTGAGGTTACCCAGCTTCTCCTGGACCTGGCGGAAGATGGGCTGGACGCGGGTGACGAAGCGGAAGATGATCAGGAAGGTGACGGGCATCAGCGACAGGGCGGCCAGCGCCAGCCGCCAGTTCATGACGAACAGGATGACCGCCGTGCCGAAGAACATGATGAGCGAGTTGATGAGCTGGAGCAGGCCCATGCCGGTGAACTGGCGCACCAGTTCGACATCGTTGGTGGCCCGCGTCATGAGTTGACCCGTCTGGGACTGGTCGTGGTAGCTGAAGCTGAGCTTCTGGAGCTTCTCGTAGAGGCCATTGCGCATCTCGAACGCCGCGCCCTGGCTGGCGGTCTCGCTCCAGTAGCCCTGGAGGAACGAGAACAGCCCGCGAATGGCGGCGAAGCCGAGGATGGCGAGGGTCATGGTGACGACGACGCTCATGTTCCGCGCCGTGATGCCGTTGTCAATGATGGCCTGAATCAGGCGCGGCGTGACCAGGTTGGACGCGGTCACCAGAATCAGGCTGATGTACGCGCCGAGGGTGATGTGCCAGTAGGGGCGCAGGTAGCCAAGCGCCCGCCGGAGTGGCTGCATAAACCGTCTCCTTCAATTACTTTGCCTGGCTAAATGGTAGGCCACGCGATGCGCCTTGTCAATCACCCGTTTGGCTAGGTAGGCGTCGTTCTTTAGCAGTTGGCACGTAACTTGAAGGCAAGCGCATGGACATAGCGGGGCCAGGGCTTGTCATCTTTCAGAATCACCAAGGACACAAAGGCACAAAGGCACAAAGCTCAAATGTAAAAACCTCGTGCCTTCGTGTCTTTGTGACCTTGGTGATTCAACAAGGGGCAAGAATTCGTCAGTCAAAACACACGGGGAGGAGCGAGATGCAACCCAGGTTACCTATTCGGCGCTTTGATGTGTTCGCGGAGTACAATCGGCTCACCGCCCTCAAGAAGGGCGAGGACGACGCCCACGCCAAGGGCTACGGCCTGTGGGTGGCGAAGGTCGTCGCCAGTGGCGGGGGGCGGAGGGGAGCAGGCAGCGGGCAGCAGGCGGCAGGCGGAGGAGGGAAGGCAGAAGGCGGAAAGCAGAAGGCAGAAAGCGGACAGCGGTCGGAGGAGGGGCAGCGGTCGGACGACGGCTGGCACATGCTGGGCGACGAGGCCCAGACGGACGAACTGTTCGACAAGGAGATCGTCCGCCGCATGGGCGTGGACTTCTACCACCAGGTGTTCGCCCCGGCCATTGCGGCGGCCTTTGAGGCGGGCAAGAGCTACGAGGGCATCCGCGACCTGATTCGCAAGGAGTGGCAGCCAGCGAAGAGTAAGGATGGATGACCATGAACGTGCCTCTATGGCCCCTTGACTAAAGCCGCCGACAGAGCCATAATCCATGTCAATCTGATGGATTGACGAATGGATTGAGGCAGACATGGTACGGTTGGTCTTTACGGCGGATAATCACCTGAGCAAGTATTACTCGCGCATGACGTTCGACCAGTTGGCGAAGCGGCGCGAGCGGCTGCGCGACGCGTGGCGGCGCACGGTGGACTATGCCCTGGAGAGCGGGGCGGACTTCTACCTACACGGCGGCGACCTGTTCGACACGCCGACGCCGCGCAACGCCGATGTGGTGGCCGTGCTAACGCAGTTGAAGCGGCTGCGCGAGGCGGGGGTCCAGGTTTACATGATTGGCGGCAACCACGACGTGCCGCGCTCGCGGGGCGAGGGGATTACGCCGCAGCGCATCTACGACGAGGGCGGCCAGGCCCGGCTGTTTAACCGCGTCACCCGCGTCGAGTGGGAGGTCCACGAGGTGGACGGGCTGCGGCTGGCGATTGGCGGGCTGCCGTCCGACCCGCGCCTGGAGCGCGACGACGACCCGCTGGCCGACATCGAGGACCTGGAGCCGCCGCCGGGGGTGGACCGCGCGGTGCTGATGCTGCACTACGCCATCGAGGGCTTCCTGTTGGACAACGTCAACGAGCCAGTCATCCCCAAGGCCAGCATCGCCGCCCTGCGTGGGATTGACCTGCTGCTGGTCGGCCACGTCCACGAGCGCAAGGTCACGACCATCGGCCCGGTGCAGGTGGCGTTCTCCGGCCCGACGGAGAGGATGAGCTTTGGCGAGTTGGGGGTCAAGACGGGCTTTGTCGAGGCGACCATCAGCCGCGACGGGGTCAAGGTGCGGCACCAGGACATCGCGCCCCAGCCCATGCGCCGCGACGAGCTGCGCACCACCAACCTGCCGCCGGACGACCCGACCGACGCCCTCAAGGACTTCATCGCCGCGCGGTCGGGCAAGGACCAGCTCTACCAGTTGCGGCTGGTCGGCCCGCTGAGCCTGGAGACCTACCGCCGCCTGGACTGGCCCGCCGTGCGGGCGCTGGGCGCGGACGCCAATTTCTACTTTGACCTGGACCGCGACAAGGTCTATCTGAGCCAGGGGGAGACGGTGGAGGTGGGCGGCGGGGGTGAGCGCATCAGCGCGCGGGCGGAGATTGAGGCCGTGGCGGCGGCGCTGCTGGCCCAGACCGAGGACGACGACGAGCGCGACCTGCTCCGCGAGGCGCGCGATGTCGCGCTGCTGCGCTATCGAGGCGAAGGGTAAGACGGTATGCTATTCAAGACTTCCTGGTGGCGGCCGCTTAAAGGCGACCCCATGGGCTGGCTGCTCGACTACGACGGGCCGGCCGTGCGCTACCAGGCGCTGACCGATATTCTAGAGCGCCAGCCAGACGTGCCGGCCGTGCGCGAGGCGCGCGCCGGGCTGGCCGCTGACGCGGTGATCAGCGCGACCCTGGCGCGCCAGACGCCTGACGAGGGCTGGGGCAGCCCAGCCGAGCCGACGCGGGCGACGTGGCAGGCGACGGGCGACCACCTGGTCCTGCTGGCCGAGCTAGGCGTGCCGGGGCGGGATGAGCGCGTCGCTACAGCGGCGGACTGGGCGCTGGACCAGGCCCGCCAGCCCAACGGCGATACGGTCCTGCCGGGCGCGACCCTGTGGGCTTTAATCCGCTTTGGCTATGTCGAGGACGCCCGCGTTCGCCGCGCCGTTCACCTGGCGGCCAAGTCGCTGGTCGCCCGTGGCACGCCGGACGCGCCGACCCAGCGCACGCCGTGGGATGGGCTGCCCGCGCTGTGGGCGCTGCTCCAACTGCCCCCCACCGAGCGCAACCGGGGCATCGAGGCAGCGATCCAGACGGTGCTGGCCGACTGGGACCACCTGGACTGGACGACGCTGGAGCCCAGCCGCCTAGAGTT
>CAZFUK010000019.1:4340-20343 GCA_964522005.1 uncultured Anaerolineales bacterium
GGGGGTCAGGGTGTTATAAAATGTGTGCTACGGCCTTGCCGCCGTTGTCGTTATCCCTCTCTCTCACTCCTAAGGAGGCACCATGATTGACAAAGCTATCCGCGCGTCGCGTCTCGACATCCCCGTGTACAACGAGGTCGAGCGTGACCTGAACGAAACGACGAATGCTCTCATCATCGTCGTCGTTGTCGCCATCGCCACCGGTATCGGCGCGTTGGGCCAGAATATCGGCATCGGTGGCCTGATCGCTGGCGTCCTCACCTCGCTCATCGGCTGGGTCGTCCGCGCCTTCGTCATCTACCTCATTGGCACGCGCGTCTACAACGCGACGGTGACGACGGGCGAGATTCTGCGCACGACGGGCTATGCTTCCGCGCCCGGCATCCTCAACATCCTGGGCTTCGTGCCTGTCCTCGGTGCGTTGATCGGCCTGGTCGTCACGATCTGGACCATCGTGACGACGTTCATCGCCACGCGCGAGGCCCTCGACCTGGACAATACCAAGACGGCGATTACCATCGTCCTGGCCTTCGTGGTCTTCTTTGTCATCGCTGTCATCATCGGGACCATCCTGGGCGTCGGCGCCGCCGCCATTGGTGTCGCGACGGGCCGCTAGGCTTAGGGCTAAGAAATCGAAACCCCGCTGGGAAAGCCCAGCGGGGTTTTATAGTCTATTCGAGAGGGTGGCTAGACAGCGGTGACGTCCACCGCCAGTGGGCCTTTCGGCCCGTCGTTGAGCGTGAACTCAACCGCTTGTCCCTGCTCCAGGTTGCGGTAGCCGTTGCCCTGGATCGAGGAATAGTGGACGAACACGTCGGGGCCGCCATCCTGCTGGATGAAGCCGTAGCCCTTGGCGCTGTTGAACCACTTCACAACGCCCTGAATGCGGTTTGCCATTGGTACACATCTCCTTCTTAATGCTTGTCCGGGCCTGTAAGCTGCAACACAAAGGCCGCTTCGGGCGACGACACGCCGAGCGGCCGAGCACAGCCCCAACCCACGGACTTGGTCCAACAGCCGTACACTATACCACAGTTTGGGGCGGGTGTCAAAAAATGACGCGGTGCGTAGTGGCTGTCAACCGGGGACCGCGCCCTAAACGGTGCGGCGTGAGGGGACCGCCAGACGGCGCGGCACAGCCGAAATTGTCTAGACAGGCCAAGGCGGGTATAATTGGGCGCTGGGGCAGGCGGCCGCGCCTGCCTCGTCTATTGCCGGCCGTCTAAGCATAGCGTGTCCCCTCTCGCCCTGGGAGAGGGAGGAAACTCCTGACCATATGGATACTGCTGCTCCATTCGACGCCGAGATGCGGCGTTACCTGACGCGCAATTTTACCGTCGGTGTCCTCGACGGCGGCTTCTTCTTTCTGGGCCTGAGCTTCGCCTCGGTCGTGACTGTGCTGCCGCTGTTCGTCAGCCAGTTGACCACCTCGCCCTACCTGATTGGCCTCATTCCGGCCATCCAGACCATGGGCTGGCTGCTGCCCCAGTTGCTGACCGCGCCGCTGGTCGAACGCCTGCCGCGCAAGAAGCCCTTTGTCATGCTCATGACGCTCAACGAGCGGTGGCCCTTCATCGGCATGGCCCTGGTGGCCCTGTTTCTGCCGCAGTTGGGGCCGGGGCTGGCGCTGGCGCTGTTCTTCACCCTGCACATCCTGCGCTGTTTCGGCGCGGGGCTGACGGCGACGGCGTGGCAGGACATGGTGGGCAAGGTGATTCCCGGCCATCGGCGGGGGCTGTTCTTTGGCCTCCAGTCGGGCGTGGGCGGGCTGCTGGGCGCGGGCGGCGCGATTCTGGCCGGGCTGATTCTGCAACAGCAGCCCTTCGCCCTCAACTTCGCCATCTGCTTTGGCATCACCGCCGTGTGCGTGGCGTTCTCCATGCTATTCCTGGGCCTGACCCACGAGCCGGCGCAGGCCGTCAACCCCTCCAAGGTGACGGGGCGGGACTTCCTGGGCCGCCTGCCGCGCATCCTGGGCGACAACAGGAACTTCCGCAACTTTATCGCCTACCGCATTCTCTATATCCTCGGCACGACGGGCTACGGCTTCTACACCGTGTATGTCGTGGAGCAGTTCGGGCTGAACAGCGCCCAGGCCGGGGAGCTGACCTTCGCCATGATGGCTGCCCAGACGCTGACCTATCCGCTCGTCGGCTGGGTGGGCGACCGGGTGGGCCACCGCCGCGTCATGGAGTTGGCGGCGGCCAGCAGCGCCTTTATGGCGGCGCTGTCGGCGTTCGCGCCCAGTGGCGGCTGGTTCGTGGGCGTCTACATCCTGCTGGGCATCTCGCTGGCGTCGGCCATGATCTCCAACCTGAGCGGCATCTACGACTTCGCGCCGGCCGAAGAGCGGGCGACGTACATCGGCCTGATGGCGACGCTGGTCGGCATCGGCTCGACGGTCGCGCCGCTGCTGGGCGGGGCGGTGGCCTCGACTACCTCGTACCCGGTCCTATTCCGCCTCACCATCGTCTTCGCCCTGGCCGCCTGGGCCACGGTGCGCTTTGGGATCGGCGAGTCTCGCCTGCAGCCGGCCGCCTCGGCCACTGTCCCGGAGGGCGCGGAGTCATAACCCTGCGCCTCACGCCTCGCGCTGTGCTATAATTGAGCCGTATGCCGACCTCTGACCGTCCTCTCCGCCCCGACGAGCGTAGCGTCTCCGACCTGGACTCGCTGCGCTCGATTCCCCTGCTCGCCTCGCTGAGCGATGCCCAGTTGGCCGCCGAGCGCGTGCTGTTCCGCAAGCGCGCCGTCGCCAAGGGAGCCTTCCTGTTTATGGAGGGCGACCCGCCGGAGCGGTTTACCTTTCTCCTCAAGGGCCGGGTCAAGCTGCTGCGCACGTCGGAAGGCAAGGACATCATCCTGCGCCTGGTCGAGCCGGGCGACTGGTTCGGCGGTGTGGCGGCCTTTGGGCGGCGCGCGCACCCCTACAGCGCCCAGACCCTCGCGCCCTCGGTGGTGATGGAGATTCGGGGCGAGGACTTCGCGGGGCTGATGGCCCGCTATCCGCGCATCGCGCAGCAGGTCATGGAGGAGCTGGTCGAGCAACTCATCGAGGCCCACGAGATGATGCGCCGGCTGGCCCTGGAGCCGGTCGAGCCGCGCCTGGCCTACACGCTGCTGCAACTGGCCGCTCGCACCGGGTCGCCGCGCCGCAACGGCGTGGCCCTGACGACGCCCCTCACCCGCCAGAACCTGGCCGAGCTGGCCGGTACGACGGTGGAGACGACCATCCGCGTGCTGAGCAAGTGGAAGCGGGCGGGGCTGGTGCGCGAGGAGGCGGGCTGCATTGTCATCGCCGACCGGGGCCAACTGGAAGCGGTCGCCGAGCGAGAGAGAGACAGCGGCTAGCGGCGGCCGACCCGTGGCCTAAATGCGACGGAGCCACCCCGTGGCCTAAACGCCACGGCTGGTTGTGCCGATGACGCCGCGCCGTTTAGGGCGCGGTGCTTGTCCTCGTCCCGCCGCCTAAACGCCACGGCTGGCTATGCCGATGACGCCGCGCCGTCGGGCGGTTCCCCTATTCCCCAATCCCCAATCCCTATCCCTGTTTATGATGTGCGTCATAGCCACGAGTTTTCAACTCGTTTAAAATATGAGTGTCTGTGCAGCCAAAGCGCAGGAACACTTTTCCACTACAACCGGCAAATACCGCATTTGCCCAGGACATTCGGTTAGGAGGACTGTTTCATGACCTACGTGATTGCCGAGCCATGTGTGGGCGTTAAGGACCAGGCGTGCGTGGACGTGTGCCCGGTGGACTGCATCTACGAGGGCGAGGACATGCTCTACATCCACCCGGATGAGTGCATTGACTGCGGCGCGTGCATGCCTGTCTGCCCGGTCGAGGCCATCTTCCCCGAGGCGGAGGTGCCCTCGCAGTGGGCGAGCTACACGGCGAAGAACGCCGACTTCTTCAAGTAACCCCTCCCGAACCTCCCGAAGGCTGACCCCTTCGGGAGGTTAACGTTTCGCCCGACCGCGTCAACCGCGTCACTTTGTCCCCTACGCCCGATTAGACTATAATACCTCTGTTGGCTACGTCGCCTGCCATACGCGGCAGGCCCTTTATATGCATGGAGCTGCATCCCACGCCACCATTTTGAATGGCGAAAGGAGTATAAGCATGGCAATTCGAGTGGGCATCAATGGGTTTGGACGCATTGGCCGCCAGGTCTACAAGGCGCTGCGCGACCGCTATGGGGACCAGGTGGATGTCGTCGCGATCAACGATATTGGCGACCGCGCGACCATGGCGCACCTGCTCAAATATGACTCCAACTATGGCCGCTTCCCGGGTGAAGTGAAGCTGACCGATACCGGCTTCGTGGCGAACGGCGACGAGGTGGCGGTGCTGGCCGAGCGCGACCCCAACAACCTGTCGTGGGGCAAGCTGGGCGTGGACTTCGTCATCGAGTCGACGGGCCTGTTCACCCAGGCGGAGAAGGCCCGCGCCCACATCAACGCGGGCGCCAAGAAGGTCATCATCAGCGCGCCGGGCAAGGGCGAAGACGTGACCATCGTGCTGGGCGTCAACGAGGAGATGTACGACCCGGCCAAGCATACCATCATCTCCAACGCCTCGTGCACGACCAACGGCCTGGCCCCGGTCGCCAAGGTTCTCTTTGACCGCTTCGGCATCGAGAAGGGCATCCTGACCACGGTGCACGCCTACACCAACTCGCAGCGCCTGCTCGACCTCGAAGCCAAGGGCGACCTGCGCGACGCCCGCGCCGCCGCGCTCAACATTGTGCCGTCGGCCACGGGCGCGGCCCGCGCCGTCGGTCTGGTTATCCCCGAACTCAAGGGCAAGTTCACCGGCATGGCCTTCCGCGTCCCGACGCCGACGGTGTCGGTGGTGGACTTCACGGCCATTCTCTCGCGCGGCGCGACGGTCGAAGAGATCAACGCGGCGATGAAGGAGTACGCCGGCGGCCGCATGAAGGGCATCCTGGAGTACAGCGAGGAGCCGCTGGTCTCGATGGACCTGAAGGCGAACCCGAACTCGTCCATCTTCAGCGCGGTGGACACGCTGGTCATCGGCGGCGATATGGCGAAGGTCATCTCGTGGTACGACAACGAGTGGGGCTACTCCTGCCGCGTCGCCGACCTGGTGGCCTACATGGCCGCCCGCCAGGGCGAGAGTATCCGCCCGGTGCCCGAGGGCGTGCGCGTCCAGCAGACTGCCTAACTTTCAAACACTGACGGAGGACCCCCCATGGCGGGGGGCAGGCGGAGGACGGAAGACGGAGGTTGAGCATCGGTCCTTCGTCCTCCGTCTTCCGTCGTTTTGGAGGGCCTATGAACAAACAGACCGTGCGTGACATAAATTGGGAAGGCAAGCGGGCGGTGGTGCGGGTGGACTTTAACGTGCCGCTGGAGAACGGCCAGGTGACCGACGACACGCGCATCCGCGAGTCGCTGCCGACCATCCGCTACCTGATGGAACACGGCGCGAAGACTGTCCTGCTGTCCCACCTGGGCCGGCCCAAGGGCAAGCCCTCGCCGGAGTTCAGCCTCAAGCCCGCCGCCGACCACCTGGCGAAACTGCTGGGCAAGCCCGTGACGTTTATCCCGGAACTGGACGACGCCGCGCGCCAGACGGTGAACCAGATGAAGGCGGGTGACGTGGCGCTGGCCGAGAACACGCGCTTCTACGCGGGCGAGGAAAAGAACGACGCCGAGCTGGCCCAGAAGTTCGCCGGCCTGGGCGACGTGTTTGTCAACGACGCCTTTGGCAGCGCCCACCGCGCCCACTCGTCCACCGAGGGCATTGCTCACCACCTGCCCGCCGTGGCCGGCTTCCTGATGGAGAAGGAACTCGACTACCTGGGCCGCGCGCTGGGCAACCCCGCCCGCCCGTTCATCGCTATCCTGGGTGGGGCCAAGATCAGCGACAAGATCCAGGTCGTGCGCAGCCTGCTCGCCAAGACGGACTATCTGCTCATTGGCGGCGGCATGGCGAACACCTTCCTCAAGGCCAAGGGGCTGAACGTCGGCGCGTCGCTGGTCGAGGACGACGCGGTGGACACGGCGAAGTCGCTCATGGAGGAGGCGGGCGGCAAGCTCATCCTGCCCGTGGACGCGGTGGTGGCCGACAAGTTCGCGGCCGACGCCCAGCGCCAGGTCGTCCTGGTGTCGGCTGTGCCCGAAGGCTGGCGCATCCTGGACATCGGCCCGCAGACGGTCAAGACGTACACCGGCCTGCTCCAGGACGCCAAGACCGTCGTGTGGAACGGCCCGATGGGCGTGTTTGAGATGACGCCCTTCGCCGAGGGCACCTTCGCCATCGCCCGCGCGCTGGCAGGCTTGCCCAACGCCACGACTATCATCGGCGGCGGCGACTCGGCGGCGGCGGCCCACGAGTCGGGGGTGGCCGACAAGATTACCCACATCTCGACGGGCGGCGGCGCGTCGCTGGAGTTCCTGGAAGGCAAGACGCTGCCGGGCGTGGCCGCGCTGGCCGACAAATAGACCGTATAGTGCTAGACCTGACAGGTTTCTAAAACCTGTCAGGTCTCCTTTTATCCATGACCACCGAAATCCTCACCGCCACCTTCGCCCTCATCGGGGCCGTGAGTCTGGCCGCCGCGCTGCTCTCGGGGGTGGTCGAACGAGTCGGCTTTCCCCAGGTCGCCGTGTTCCTGGCGCTGGGCGCGGTCCTCGGCCCGGCCGGCTTTGGCGTGCTGGACATTGGCCTCGACTCGTCGGCCCTGCGCATCGTCGCCACCCTTAGCCTCGTCCTGGTCCTGTTCACCGACGCCGTCGGCCTGGACATGACGGAGGTGCGCCGGCATGGCGTCCTCGCGGGCCTCATCCTCGGCCCCGGCACGCTCCTGTCGGCGGTGCTCATCGCCCTGCTCGGCTGGCTGCTCCTCGGCCTCAGCCTGCCCGCCGCCGCCGTCCTCGGCGCGGCCCTCGCCTCGACCGACCCGGTTCTGCTGCGTGGGTTGTTGCGCCGCCAGGACATCCCCGGCGCGACCCGTCAGGCGCTGCGGCTGGAGAGCGGGCTGAACGACGTGGTCTTGCTGCCCATCGTCCTGGTGGCGATGGAGTTCCTCGGCCACACGACGGCCTTGACGGGCGCGGAGTGGGCGCGGCTGGCGCTGGACCTGTTTGTGCTCGGCCCGGGCGCGGGCGTCCTGGTCGGCCTGATCGCCGTGGCGACGCTGGACCTGGTGCGGCGGCGCATCGGGGTACGGCGCGACTACGAGTCGCTGTACTCGTTGGGCGTGGCGTTCGCCGCCTATGCCGCCGCTGAAGCGGTCCACGGCAGCGGCTTCCTGGCCGCCTTCGCCGCCGGGCTGACCATCACCTGGCTGGATGTCGAACTGTGCGACTGCTTCCTGGAATACGGCGAGACGACGGCCGAGATGGCCCTGCTGTTTACCTTCGTCCTGTTTGGCGGCTCGCTCATCTGGACGGGTCTGACTATCCTCGGCCCGACCGTCCTCCTGTTTGCCGTGGCCGCGCTGGCCGTGCGGCCCCTGGTCCTGCTCGCCGCGCTGGCCCGCCAACGCCTCGACCGCCGCGCCCGGCGGCTCATCGTCTGGTTCGGGCCGCGCGGGCTTAGCTCGCTCCTGCTGGTGCTGCTGCCGGTCTTCGCGGGCCAGTCGGGCAGCCCCTACCTGTTCAGCCTGACCAGCCTGGTGGTCCTGCTCTCCATCGTCGTCCACGGCGCGTCATCCATGCTCGTGGAGCGGCGGGCGGCGGAGGGACGGCGGACGGAGGATGGCGGACGGAGGACGGCGGACGGCGGACAGGGGACGGAAGACGGAGGACGGAGGACGGAGGACGGAGGACGGAGGACGGAGGACGGGGGGCAGGCAGCCGTGGATGGCAGGCAGGGGGGAGACAAGGGGCTAGACGGCGCGGAGCCTCTCCCTACTCCCTATGCTCTCCCCCTCACCCACCAGCCAATAGCCCTTAGCCCTGCCTCCGACCGTATCACCATCGAGGAACTGCGGGCGCTGTGGGAGGCGGGCGAAGAGGTCGTCGTGCTCGACGCGCGGACGGAGCGCGCCTTCAACAACTCGCCGCTCCAGCCGAGGGGCGTGACACGGTTCCTGCCTGCTAACGTGGGAGCGCAGGCCCGCCAGTTGGGCTTGCCCCACGACGCCTGGCTGGTCGCCTTCTGTGCCTGACACGACGAAGCGACGAGCGCCCGTGTGGCGCGCGAACTGCGACGGGCCGGCTACCCGAAGGCCGTGGCTCTGGTCGGCGGCTGGGCGGCCTGGCAGGCGGCGGGCCTGCCTGTGGAGCCAAAGACCGAGGCCGAGGCGTAGCCCGGCTGCTGGTTAAAGGCGCGGCGCAGGTCGCGCACGATGTCCCCCACGTAGTGGGTGCGCCTGATGATCCGCGCAACGGCGGCCATGCCAAACGCTTGCCCCTTCTCCTCAAGCGTGCTATAGTAACCCCCATGTGCCACGACAATACCCCTCAGAGGAGCGACTCATGCGTCTCGTGACCTTTTATGCGGACGGACAGCCTCGCCTGGGAGCCATCCAGGGCGACTCGATTGTAGACCTCGCGGCGGCGGACTCGACACTGCCGTCGGATATGTTGACCTTGCTCAGGGGCGGGCCGGATCTGCTGGCCCGCGCCGGGCAGGCTGCGGAGCGGTCGGGCGGTCGGCGCTACCCCCTGGCCGAGACGCGGCTCGCCGCGCCCATCCCGCGCCCGCCCAAGGTCGTTGCCATCGGGCTGAACTACAGCGACCACGCCGCCGAGTCGGGAGCGGCGCTGCCCAAGCGGCCCGTCGTCTTCGCCAAGTTCTCGACGTCGGTTATCGGCCCTGGCGAGACTATCCAGTGGTCGCCCGACGTGACGGAGCAGGTGGACTACGAGGCCGAACTGGCGGTCGTCATCGGCCGGACGGCGCGGCGGGTAAGCGTTGAGGACGCCCTGCGCTATGTCGTCGGCTACACCTGCGCCAACGATGTCAGTGCGCGTGACGTGCAGTCCGGCTCGCGCAGCGACGCGGGTCAGTGGGTGCGCGGCAAGTCGCTCGACACCTTCTGCCCGCTCGGCCCGGCCCTGGTGACCGCCGATGAGGTCCCGAACGCGGGCGCGCTCCGCATCCGCTGCGAGGTCAACGGTCGCGTCCTCCAGGACTCGACGACGGCCAACCTGATCTTCGACATCCCGACGCTCGTCTCGTTCCTGTCCCACTCGTTTACGCTGGAAGCGGGGGATGTGATTCTGACGGGCACACCGCCGGGCGTGGGCTTCGCGCGCAAGCCGCCCGTGTGGCTGACGCCAGGCGACACCGTGGCGGTGGAAATCGAGGGGCTGGGGCGGCTCGAAAACCCGGTCGGCGCGTACCTGGACTAGCCTCTGATGAGTCGAGGATAACGGGGAGAGTGGCATGGACAAAGCGTTAGAACGCACGGTAGAAGTGACCGTTGCGGTGACGATAGACGGCCTGGCCCAACAGATTGCGTCCCTGGACGACGTCTCACAGAGAGCATTATGGGAAAGAGTGGCAGCGATTAATCTCGAACACGGATTGCGTGAGCTGTCCGAGATGTACCGCACGCGATTGGCCCATGAAGGCAGACTGTATCAGACGGCGGATGAGGTCTTGGCCGATTTGAGGACAGTGCGCGAGCGCGTCGCAGCCGAGGATTATGACACCCTCCCCGATCATATTTGATACGAACATTTGGATCTTCGGTCTGCGTAGCCACTCGGAACGTCCAGCGTGTGCCGCGCTGCTTGCCCAACTCCGCCAACTCACCGTGCTTGTGCCCCGCCAGGTGTTGCGTGATCCGTGTCATTCGTGCTGAAGAACTTTTGCGTGAGTTGAGGGAAGGAACAGGAGGCTCATGATGGCCGACCGCTTGTTGAGCGAACGCGACCTGGCTGCCCGGCTGGCGGAACGGCTGCGCCGCGAGCCGGGCGTGATGAACGTGCGCATCGGGGCGCAGGGTGGGCTGGAAGTCCAGATGGCGGGGGAGGACAAGCCCTACGGCATCGGCCTGGGCAACCTGTACCGCATGTACATCATGGCGCCAGGCCAACTGGATCAACTGGTCGAGATGATGGTCCAGCAGGTGCGGGGCGTGCCCGCCCACCTCCAGGCCAAGGAGCGCGGCTCGCCCACCCAGGACCTGTTGCCCCAGATCAAGGGGGCGGAGTTCTTGCGCCAGGCGGACGGCCAAAGCATTCGCATCGCGCGGCAACCCCTGGTGGGCGACCTGAGCGTCGTCTACGTCGCCGACACCCCCACCTCGATGCGCTTCCTGACCGAGGACGACCTGACCAAGAACCGCATGACGGTGGACCAGTTACACCAGTTGGCCGTGGCGAACCTGGCGCACAAGACGGCCAATACGGGCTATATGGTCGCGGGCGAGGGCGCCAAGACCCTCGTTATCTCGCAGACGCGCGACAGCTACGACGCCGCCCGCATCCTGCTGCCCGACCTGCGCACGCAGGTGGCCGAGTACCTCGGCGGGCGGCTCCTGTTCGGCATCCCCAACCGCGATTTCCTCATCATGCTGAGTGACCAGGACGCCGAGTTTGTCGCGCAAATCGCCGGCCAGGTCGCCCAGGACTTCGAGAGCCAGCCGCACCCCCTGTCGCCTCGACTGTACACGGTTGAGGATGGCCGCTTCACCGAGTATCGCTAGCCCCCTGGGAGGGACACCGTATGCAGCTCTGTCGTTATTACATGCCCCCGCTGGGCACCCGTGTCGGCGTCATCGTGGACGGCGATGTTTACGACCTGTCCGAGTCGGAGCCGGGGCGTCCGCGCACCCTCAGCTCCCTCTTGGGACGGATGTCCGGCTT
Organism: uncultured Anaerolineales bacterium; assembly: GCA_964522005.1. Taxonomy (GTDB): domain Bacteria; phylum Chloroflexota; class Anaerolineae; order Epilineales; family JAHCIE01; genus JAHCIE01. The sequence goes on from CAZFUK010000019.1 coordinate 15,135, forward strand.
CCCGCCGGGCGGTTTTGTCCAGTGGATTGAGGAGCGCGTGGCGGACCGCGTGCCGGCGGTGACGTTCGCCGAGCTAGACCACTACCCTGGCTCGCGCGAGCCGCACCTGGAAGCGCCGATTGACCAGCAAGAGGTCTGGGCGGCCGGGGTGACCTACCAACGCTCGGTGGAAGCGCGGGAAGCCGAGTCGGGCCAGAGCGGTATCTACGACCGCGTCTACCTGGCCCCCCGCCCCGAACTGTTCTTTAAAGCCAACCCCCACCATGTGGTAGACCCCCACTTCCCCATTCGCGTCCGCCAGGACTCGCGGTGGAGCGTGCCCGAACCCGAACTCGCGCTGATCATGGACGCGCGGGGAACACTGGTCGGCTATACCGTCGGCAATGACGTGAGCGCGCGTGACATTGAGGGCGAAAATCCGTTATATCTGCCACAGGCCAAGGTCTATAACCAGTGCTGCGCCCTGGGGCCGGTCATCACCCTGACCGACGACTTCGACCCCATGACCGCCCGCATCCAGATGCAGATCGAACGCCAGGGCCAGGTGGCCTTTGAAGGCGAGACGTCACCGGGGCGGCTGAAGCGGACGCTGGCCGAGTTGATGGACTATCTGTGGCGCGAAAACGAATTTCCGACGGGCGTGGTGTTACTGACAGGGACGGGCATCGTCCCGCCGGACGACTTCACGCTCCAGGATGGGGATGTGGTGTCCATCCATGTCGAGGGGATTGGCACGCTCCGTAACCCGGTCGTCCAGCGCCGCTAACCCCAAAGGGGGGAGGCATGGACAGCTCCGTACTCGCATTTGTCGGCTTTCTGTGTTGCGTGTTCGCCCTGATCATCCTAGGGGTGGGCGGGGGTGTTGTCGCATTCTTACGCCGGCGCCCGCAGAGGGAGGACCGCGAGGTGGTGATTCAAGCGCTGACGCAGATCCGTGCCACCTCGGATCCGGTTGCTGCACTCGACCGAGCGTTGGCGGCGCTTCAGAGGCCGGGCGACTGGCGGTCGGCCCTCTACCAGTCCACCACCTACCCACCTCGACGGGCTGAGGCCACACCCCCTCAGTCCGCCGCACCATCGGCCGCGCCGCTCCTGCCTCCGGCGGTCGCAAGACCTCCGACAGAGCCTGTCGCGTCTGGGTCCGGCCCGACTGTTTCTACCCCGTCGGCGCCGATTACACCTCCGCCCGCCGCCCCCCCCGTCGCCGCTCAGGGCCGCGAGTGGGCGGTCAACTGGGCTATGCCCAACACGACGACGCTACTGCTCTACCTGGGCGCGGCGCTCATGGTCATCGCCATCGCCGTCTTCACGGTGACGGGGTGGGCCAGCCTCAGCCCGCTCACGCGCTGGGGCGTCGTGCTGCTCGTCGCGCTGGCCTTCCTGCTCACGGGCGAGTGGCTGGTGCGCGTCTCAGCCCCGCTGCGCCAGGCGGGCGAGACCTTTCGCGGCCTGGGCACGGCCCTACTGCCCTTCGTGGCCCTCGCCTATGACCGCTTTGTGCTGAACGGTCAGACCTCGGCCCAGTTCTGGACCGTCACGGGTGCGGCCCTGGCCGGCCTCCACTATCTGTTCTACCGCGTCAGCCACCCCGGCCGGCTCAACGCCTACCTGTCCGCCCTCAGCCTCGGCATCTTCGCCCTGGCGCTGCCCGCCCTGTTTGGCCTGGGCATCGGCCCGCAAGGGCTAGCCCTGCTCGTCTTCACGGCCGCGCTCCTGCTCATCGCCTGGCGCTTCGCCCCAGACGGCCCCGCCCTGCTGCGGGTGTTCCTGCGCGGCCAGGTGCATCCCCTGGCCGAGAGCCACCTGGTCATGGCGGCGCTGGGTCTGCTGGGCAGCACCATGGCGCTCAACGCCTTTGACGACACGGTCTATGCCCTCTACTTCGCCGGGCTGACGCTGGTGTGCCTCGGCCTCAGCCGCTGGTTCCAGGACCGGCTGTCCGTCGCCCTCGCCCTCCTCTTCGGTGGCTTCGCTAGCCTGGCCCTGGCGGTACGGAGCCACTCCACTCTGGATATGACCGAAGCGGCCGCCCTGACCGCCTGGGCCTGGCTGCTGTGGCTCATCGCGCCGTGGACGACCGGGCGGCTGCCCGGGGGCCGCCCCCTCTTCAGGGGGGGCGCGGCGGCCTGGGCCGTCGTGGCCGCGCTCCTGGCCCAGGCGCTCGCTCCTGGCGGCTGGCAGGTCGCGCTCCTGGGCGCTCTGACGGTCCTCCTGGCGCTGGCCGCCTCGCGCGAACGCTGGCCACGGCTCCTGGTCGGGGCGTGGGCCGTCCTCCACCTGGCCGTCCTGGCCCTATTGCGCTGGCTCGCCACTGGCCCGCCCTCGGCCACTGTGCCCACCCTGGTCTGGCTGGCGCTGGCGGCCGTCTGGTGGGTCGGCCTGCGATGGCGCCGGCCCGCCTGGGCCGGCCCTGTCCTCGGCGTCCTGTTCTGCCTGGAGACGGCTACCATCCCCTTGTTCGCCAGCGCGGTCGAGGTGCTACGCTCCACCCGTGGCTCTGAGTTGCGCTTCGGCGTCAGCGAGCCAATCCTGACCCTGGCGGCTCCGCTACTGGCTGTTGGCTGGGCCGCCTGGTCGCAGTGGCGTCGGGACCGGCGCGTGCTGGGCGTGGCGGTGGTCCTGGCGCTCTATGCCCTGACGGCCATCGCCTACAGCCTGAACCTGCCGGCCAATCTCTACGCCGTCCTGGTCCTGGTCCTGGGCGTGGCCCTGGTCACGCTGGAGCGCAGGGCGCCTGACTACGCCCGCCCGCTGCTCCTGCCCACTGGGCTGATCCTTGTCATGGGAGCGGCGTGGATGGGCAACCTGGCTGTGGAAGGGCTGCGCATGCGCCCACCGCTAGCGCTCAGTCAAGCGGCTACCTCACAGGCGCTGCTGGTATCGGCCGCGCTTGTCTACGCCTGGCAGACCTGGTCCCGCCGGTCGGAGGGGCTCGCGCTCATCACCACCGCCCTGGTCTACGGCGTCACGGTCTGGCTGACGCTGGACTATCTGCCCGAAGCTGCCCTGCCCCTGGTCGTCCTGGCCCTGGGGCTGGCCTCCCAGGCCGTCGGCCGCTATGCGCCCGGCCGCAGCGCCGCCCTGATTGATGACCTGGGCCTGTTGGCCACGGTCATTACCCCCGTCATGTTCTTGCTGAGCGCCTGGCTCCTTGACGTGACCCCCATCCGCGCGGGCGAGCTAGCCCTATTGCTGTCGGCTGCCAGTCTGGCCGGTCGGGGCTGGCGGCAGGCGCGGCGCGGCCTGGTTGCGCTCGGCGGCTTACACCTGTACCTGCTGTTCGCCTCGGTCGCGCTGGCGGACGCCCGGTGGATCCAACTCCAGGTGTACACCGCGCCGCTGGCCCTGCTCGTGCTGGCCTACGGCTGGCTCTATCCGGCGTCGCGCCGCGAGTTGGAGCTGGCCTCGGCCACTATCCTGCTCGGCGGTGGGGCGATCGATGTACTGCTCAGCGGAGCCTGGTCGTACATCCTGCTCCTGGGCGGGTGGGGCCTGCTCCTGCTGGCCGTGGGTATCACCCTCCAGCGGCGTGTCCTGCTCGTCATGGGCATCGTCGGCCTGATCGCGGCCAGCCTGCGGCCGCTGTGGGGGGTGATTACCGCGCTCCCGCCCGGCCTGGTCATCGGCCTCGTGGCGCTGGTCCTGATGGGCGTCGCGGTGTGGTTGATTCTGAATCGTGCACGTTTCCTGCCGGTGGTCTCTTCGACCCCGCCTGACAAGACAGAGTGAAGGATACCCTATGCACCTCGAAACCCTGGCGATCCACGCCGGCCACGACGCCGACCCGACCACGGGCGCGGTCGCGCCGCCCATCTACCTGACCACGACCTTCGAGCGGGCGGAGGACGGCAGCTTCCCCCACGGCTACATCTACGCCCGCACCGACAACCCCAACCGCCAGGCGCTCGAAGCGCGGCTGGCCGTGCTCGAAGGCGGCGCGGCCGGGCTGGCCTTCGCGTCCGGGTCGGCCGCCACGCTGTCCGTCTGCCAGGCCCTCCAGCCGGGCGACCACGTGATCGCGCCCAACGACGCCTACTACGGCACGGCCGCTATCCTGCGCCAGATTCTCGGCCCCTGGGGGCTGGAGACAACGTTTGTGGACATGACCGACCTGGGCCAGGTCGAGGCGGCCCTGCGCCCCACGACGCGGCTGGTGTGGACGGAGACGCCCTCTAACCCGCTGCTGCGCATCACCGATGTGGCCGGTGTGGCCGCCCTGGCCCACCGCGTCGGCGCGCGCGTCGTGTGCGACAACACCTGGGCCACGCCGGTGCTCCAGCGGCCGCTGGACCTGGGCGCGGACCTGGTGATGCACTCGACTACCAAGTACCTGGGCGGCCACGCCGACGTGACCGGCGGCGCCCTGGTCGCCCGCCAGGACGACGAGTTCTTCCAGCGCGTGCGGCTGATTCAGCGCAACGGCGGGGGCATCCCGTCGCCCTTCGACTGCTGGCTCATCCAGCGGGGCATCACCACGCTGGCCGTGCGGGTCCGCGCCCACTGCGAGAACGCGAGCCGCGTGGCCCAGTTCCTGGTTGGGCACCCGCGCATCGAGCGGGTCCACTACCCCGGCCTGCCCTCGCACCCCGGCTACGAGGTCGCGCGGCGGCAGATGACGCTGCCCGGCGGCATGCTCTCGATCCAGGTGCGGGGCGGGCGCGACGCTGCGATGGCGGTAGCGGCGCGGGTGCGGCTGTTTACGCGGGCGACGAGCCTGGGCGGCGTCGAAAGCCTGATGGAACACCGCGCCTCGGTGGAGGGGCCGGAGACACGCACGCCCGACAACCTGCTGCGGGTGTCTGTTGGCCTGGAACACGCCGACGACCTGATTGAGGACCTGGCCCAGGCGCTCGGCTAGCATCACTGACCGGTGGTAGTACGGGCCGCCAGGGAGGCCCCCGCGACCCGCTGCTGTATCAAGGCGGCCGTGCCCGCCCGGCTGACGTTTTGAGATAGCCGATTTATGCAGCACAATAGAGGCGAACGTTGTGACGAAGGAGGTCGCATGGACGGGAAGGTGATAGCGACGTATCAAGCCGGGCTGCTGGTGCTGGAGGAACCGCTGGACCTGCCGGAAGGGGCGCGGGTCGAACTGACCGTGGGTGATGTGGTGGGCCTGCCGGAGCATGTGGCAGAGGCCGGGGGGGGCCAAATGGCGGGCCACGGGTGGTCGGGGGCACCGCTGAGCGCGACCAACAAGGCGATCAGG